>NZ_MPOR01000049.1:0-35338 GCF_001896155.1 Pseudomonas sp. FSL W5-0203 | reverse complement strand
TCGCCCGACACCACCAGCCGATGAGCCAGCGCATGGCTCCAACCCAACCCCAGCCCACAATCGACCTCCACCGCGCTAGTGCGATACAGCCGCGTCCACTCAAACGGCAAGATCCCATCCAGCGCGCCGTCGGTAAGGGCCAGCAACTCCTCGCCGGTGACCATCGACACCGGGCAACCATGGGTGACCGTTTTATCCGCAGGCGCCGCCGCATCGCCCTTCGGATTCGACGCCATGGCCGGCACATCATCGACAGGCTCCTGACGAACCAACGTGGTGCGCTGGGCCTTGCCGCGCACCATCGGCACCGGGTTCGAAACCAGCCTATCGCCCGCCTTCAACGGCACAGCCGGCACCGTCTTAATCGGCGTCGCCGCACTGCTCAGCAACACCGGCTTGGCCGCCTCCACATGGGTTTCCAACCGAGGCCCCGCCACCTGCTTGGCCAGCAACTCCAACAACGCCCGCGCCCGCCCGGACTTGACGCCACTAAGCACCTGAGCACCCAGGCGCAGCTGTACTCCAATACCCCGTGTGGCCCAGATCAGCAGCAAGTTGATCAACACTTCGCCGGTGATTTCACCCAGCAGTTCGTACATATCGGGTGGCGGCAGCATGCGTACCCAGGCCACCAGCGCCGACAGGTAGATAAACAACAGCGGCTCATCACTGAGTACCAGCAACCCCTTGGCCAGCGTGTCTTTGCCCAGCTTGAGCAGTGCATCCAGCTCGGCCTGGGACAGGTATTTCAGCAACGTTTCGCTGTTGGACTTGAGGTTGGCGAGCAGGTCGTACAGCTCGGTGATGTTGTCCCACAGGTTGTAAAGCGCCTTGCCCAGCCCGGTCGCAAAGGCAATGCCCTGAATGCCGCTACGCTTGTAGGCTGGCGCTTTGGCAAAGTCTGCCCATCGAGGCTTGAAGTGCTCGGCCCATGCCGTGCGCAAATCCGCTTCCAGCCCGGCGATCACAGACTCATAGGACGCATACAGCGCCTGGACGTGAGCCTTGGAAACAGTGGGGTAAAAGGTGATTTCGTACTGTTGGTCGCGGCTACAGTCGCTGACTTCAAGAATGCCGCTGGGGCCAATGGTCCGATGCAGTGGCGCGCCTACCGGGCTGCCGTCCTGTGCAACGGCTTGCAGCCTCACGGGCGTGTTGCCGATAGGCACGAACTGCGTGCTTTCGAACAGATGCACCAGCGTCAGCCCACCCTGGGCTTTGCATTGAGCGACGGTGCGGCTGGGTTTGTCGGAAGAGATCGGCGCGACCAGTGCGACGTCTTCCCCAACCTTGAATACCTGCTCCACGCTAAGTGCCGAACCACTTAAAAAGCTGTCGGCCCACGTATCAAAAGTATTCAGGCAGGTGCGGAAATCCGCGAATACGCGCTCAACCTTCGGCGCTTCGGGATCCATGGGCACTAGCACCAGGTTGGCCAGCACCGAGATCAAGAGACAGCCCCATTCATCAGGGCTCTAACGAACATCACCATCTGCAATCCCTCGCACTGTTTGATCAGGCGAGGGACTTTGCAGCGGTTGAAAGAGGAGGGGAGTAGAGCTTATCCGGCAGTTACGTGGGACGTTTCAGTAACCTTATCGCGCAGCACCAGACTGCACAGTGCGGGCAAAAACAACAGCGTCAACACCGTGCCCACCAATACGCCGCCAATCAGCACATAGGCCAGCGACGACCAGAACACCGACAGTGTCAGTGGAATAAACGCCAACGCCGCCGCCAGTGCGGTAAGGATCACCGGCCGCGCACGCCGCACCGTGGCTTCGATGATGGCCTCGCGAATCGCCATGCCGTGATCCTGGTTCTGGCGGATCTGGTCGGTGAAGATCAGCGTGTTGCGCATCAGGATGCCGCCGATGCCGATCAGCCCGAGAATTGCGTTGAAGCCGAACGGCTGGTTGAACAGCAGCAAGGTCGGCACTGCGCCAATCAGGCCCAAAGGCGCGGTAGCGAACACCATGAACATCACGCCGAACGAGCGCACCTGGAACATGATCACCGTGAGGGTCAGCAGGATCATGATCGGGAACAGCGCCGCCAGGGCGACGTTGGCCTTGGCGCTTTCCTCAACCGGGCCGCCGATGTCGATTTTGTACCCGCTGGGCAGTTTGGCGATCAGTGGCTGCAGGTCTTTGTACACGGCCATTTCCACATCGGGCGGTTGTACGCCGTCGATGATGTCGGCGCGCACTTCCACGGTGGTGGCGCGGTCGCGGCGCTTGAGGATCGGCTCTTCCATTACCGCCTGGAAATGCCCGACCTGGGCCAGCGGCACCGACGTACCGGCGCTGTTGGTCAGCGTCATGTTGTTGAGGTTGGCCAGGTCTTCGCGTTGGCTGCCTTGGGCGCGGGCCACCACTGAGACGGTGCGGTTGCCTTCGCGCACTTCGGTGATCGGGTTGCCGCTGAGCAGGGCGTTGAGTTGGGACTTGACCTCGTCGGGGGTAAAACCCAGCAAGCGCAAGCGATCCTGGTCCAGCACCAGGCGATAACCGCTGGCGCGTTCGCCCCATTCGAGGAAGGTGTCCCTGGTCAGCGTGTTGCCAGCCACAACCTGACGCACGTCTTCCGACAGCCCGCGCAGCACATTCAGGTCCGGCCCGGAGACGCGGAACACCACCGGGAACGGCACCGGCGGTCCGAAGACGAGCTGCGTGACCCGTACCCGCGCCGACGAAAATTCGCCTGCTGCAATGCGCTCGCGCATCCGCAGTTTCAGTGCGTCGCGGGCGTGGGAATCCGGGGTTTGCACAATCAATTTGGCAAACGCCGGGTCGGGCATTTCAGGGTTCAACGACAGGAAAAACCGCGGTGCACCGCCCCCCACATAGGTGTCGACCATACTGGTCTGCGGCTCTTGCAACAGCGCCTTCTCCACCTGCGCCGCCACGGCTTCGGTGCTTTTGAAGGCGCTGCCGGGTGGCATATACACTTCCAGAATCAGTTCCGAGCGGTCGGAGTCCGGGAAGAACTGTTTCTTCACCACCGCCATACCCAGGCCGCACACCACGAACGCGGCCACCACCAGCCCGGTCACCAGCCAGCGCCCGCGCACGCAAGCCTCCACCAGGCTGCGCAGTTTCTGGTAGTAGCGCCCGGCATAAATCGCATCATGCCCGCCGGGCACTGGCTTGATCTGCGGCAACAACTTCACGCCCAGGTAGGGCGTGAACACCACGGCCACCAGCCAGGATGAAATCAGCGCGAAACCCACTATCCAGAAGATATTGCCGGCGTATTCACCCGCCCCTGAGCGCGCAAACCCAACCGGCAGAAAGCCGATGATGGTGACCAGGGTGCCGGTCAGCATCGGCGCCGCCGTGGAGCTCCAGGCGTAGGTGGCCGCGTGGATGCGGTCAAAGCCTTCTTCGAGTTTGACCACCATCATCTCGATGGCAATGATCGCGTCGTCCACCAACAGGCCCAGGGAGATGATCAATGCCCCGAGGGTCACGCGGTCGAATTCGCGGCCCGTGACCAGCATGATCACGAACACGATCGACAGCGTCAGCGGCACGGCCGCCGCCACCACCAGCCCCACGCGAAAGCCCAGGGCCAATAGGCTGATCAGCATCACCACCGCCAGGGCGACGAAGAATTTGAGCATGAATTCATTGACTGCCAGGCTGATGTTTTTCGCCTGGTCGGAGACCTTGGCGAAGTTCACGCCCAGGGGCAGGTCGGCCTGAATCCGCGCTTCTTCGGCTTGCAGGCTCTTGTCCAATTCCAGGCCGTTCCAGTGCTTCTCCATGATCACGCCCAGCATCAACGCCGGGTCGCCCTGATGGCGGATGCGATAACTGGGCGGGTCTTCATAACCGCGGCTCACGGTGGCCACATCGGCGATGCGCAATACGCGGCCATTGACTTGCAGGGGCACGTTCTCGATCAAGGCCAGGCTGTCGAACGCGCCGTCGATGCGGATATAAGCGCGGGCGCCCGCCGTTTCGACGAAGCCTGAGGGCGCCACGGCGTTTTGTGCGGCGAGGGCGGTGAAGATCTGTTCGGGTTTGATGCCCAGGGTTGCCAGGCGCTCATAGGAAAACTCCACAAACACGCGTTGGGCCTGTTCGCCAAGGATATTGACCTTCTTCACCCCTGGCAGGTTGAGCAAACCCTGGCGCAGCTCCTCGGCCATTTGCACTTGTTGGCGATGGGGCAGGTGTTCGGCTTCCAGGGCGTACAA
The DNA here is from genome assembly GCF_001896155.1 of Pseudomonas sp. FSL W5-0203. Classification (NCBI taxonomy): domain Bacteria; kingdom Pseudomonadati; phylum Pseudomonadota; class Gammaproteobacteria; order Pseudomonadales; family Pseudomonadaceae; genus Pseudomonas; species Pseudomonas sp. FSL W5-0203. The sequence goes on along the minus strand of NZ_MPOR01000049.1, from coordinate 31,134 downwards.
CGCAAAGTACACGTCGGAATATTCATCGTTGAAAAACGGCCCGATCACGCCCTTGGGCAGGCGCGTGGCTTCGTCGCTGAGTTTTTTGCGGGTCTGGTAGAACAGTTCCTGGATTTCGCTCGGGCGTGTGGACTCCAGGAAGGTCATGCGCATCGACACAAAGCCTGGCTGGGCGATGGTCTCGACGCGGTCGTAGTAGTCCAGTTCCTGCAGGCGTTTTTCCAGGCGGTCGGCCACTTGCTCCTGCATCTCCTGGGCGGTGGCGCCGGGCCAGGCGGCGGTGATGGTCATGACCTTGACGGTAAACGAAGGGTCTTCGGCGCGCCCCAGCTTGCCGAACGCGAAGACCCCGGCGACGAGGATCGCGATCAGCAAAAACAGGGTGACGGCGCGGTGTTTGACGGCCAGTTCGGAGAGGTTGATCCCGCGCATACTCATTGGTCCTGCTGACGGTTGAGGGCCAGCGCCTGGGCGGGCAGCAAGCGCACCGTGTCGCCGCTGTGCAGCAGGTGAGCGCCGAGGGCGACGATGGTTTGGCCGGGTGTTACGCCGCTGTCGAGCAAGGCGTCTTCCTGGCCGAGGCTGGCGACCTTCACTGGGGCGAAGCTGATCTTTTGGTCATCGCCAATCAGCCAGACGCCCGTGCCTTGCCCCGCATCCTGCAAGGCGCCAATCGGCACGCGGGTTTGCAGCGGCTGGCCATTGCCTTGCAGGCGTACGGTGATGGTGGAGCCGAGGGCGAACCGCTCGACCGGACCCTGCAGCACATAACGTGCGCGGTAGGTGCGGGTGACCGGGTCGGCGCTGGCGGACAGTTCGCGCAGGGTGGCGGTCACGGCCTGGTCCGCTGCGCCAAAGGGCAACGCCAGGGCTTTTTGCGCGGCCAGGTCACGCCGGTTTTCCGGCAGGTTGACGACGGCTTCGCGGGCGCCGTCATGGGCCAGGCGTGCCACGATTTGCCCTTCTGCCACCACTTGGCCGCGATCGGCCAGCACGTCGGTGATGATGCCGTCGCCATCGGCCTTGAGGACCGAATAAGTGCGACGGTTTTCGATCTGGCTGGCGTCCGATTGCGCCGCGGCCAGTTCGGCCTGGGCGACGCGCAGGTTGGTGGCCGACTGGTCGAAGATCTGCCGCGACACCGCGCCGGTACTGGCCAGGCGCTGGTAACGGTTTTCATCATCACGGCGCTGGCGCAGTTGGGCCTGGGCGGCGTTGACGCGGTTCTTGGCCGAGCGCAGCGCCAGTTCGAAGTCGCCGATGTCCAGCACCAACAGGGTGTCACCACGGGAGACGTGCTGGCCGGGGTCGACCTTGCGCTCGATCACCTTGCCGCTGACCCGAAAGCCCAGGTCACTTTCAGTGCGTGCCGCCACCACGCCGGTATAAGCGCTTTGCTGGGTGCCGGCTGCTTCGACTTTGACGGCCAGCACCGGGCGCGATGTGGGCGCCTGGGCGGCGCTGTCGGCCTTGCTGTTACAACCACTGAGGACCACCAGCAGAGCCAGGGGCGTGAGAAGGCGCAGGGGGAGAGGGGGCATGACGAACTCCAGGGTGACCATAGGGCAAAAAATTATGGACATAATTTTTTGCTCATATTATGGTCGAAATATAAATTAATCCAGCCCCCGGATATTCCCCATGGCAAACGCCCCGGCACCCTCACGCAGCTTGCTGTTCTTGCTGGTTGCCCTCACCGCATTGGGTGAAGTCTCGACGCAACTGATCATCCCCGGCCTGGGTGCCATCGAGCACGCGCTGCAGGCGCCGCAAGGCTCGGCACTGATGGCGCTGTCGGCGTTCGTTGCTGCGTTTGGCCTGGGGCAGCTACTGTTCGGGCCGCTGTCGGATCGCATCGGCCGGCGGCCAGTCTTGATCGGGGGCCTGGCGCTCTACGTAGTGGCGACGCTGGCGATGCTGCTGGTCACCGACATCCAGCAGTTTATCGCCGCTCGGGTGTTGCAAGGCCTGGGCGCGTGCGCCGCGCTGGTACTAGCGCGCACCGTGGTGCGCGATGTGTGGAAAGCCGAGGCAGGCCCGGCCCTGGCGCTGACGATGATCGGCATGTTGTATGCCATCGTCGTTGCGCCGATAGCAGGGGGCTTGCTGATCAAATTACTGGGGTGGCGTGCGCCCATCGCCCTGGCGTTGGTGATCGGCAGCCTGGTGTTATTGCTGGCGCTGCTGTTCTTTCGCGAGAGCAATCATCACCTCGATCCCAGGGCCGCACACTGGCGCACCCTCGGCGGGCAGTATCTGGATCTGCTCAAGGGGCGCCAGTACCGTGCTTACGCGGTGGCCCTGGCGTGTACCTATGGCGCGATGTTTGCGGTGATCGCAGGTTCATCGGCGGTGTTTATCAATCTGCTGGGGTTCAGCAGCCTTGAGTACGGGCTCAACTTCGGGCTGATTGTGTCGATGCTGATCGTCGGCTCCACCTACACCCGGCGTAACATTCAGCGCCTGGGGCCGCAGCGCATTGTGGCGATGGGTGTGACGATGGTGGCGGTGGGCGGGGTGGCAGCCCTGGCGATTTACCTAGTGTTCGGGTTGTCGGTAGTGGGACTGGATATTCCCATCGCCCTGGTCACGCTCGGCGGCGGCCTGGTGCTGCCGGGATCCGTTACCGGGGCCGTGATGCCCAATGCGCACCGTGCGGGTTTAGCCGCCGGGCTCATGGGATTTGCACAGATGTTCGGCGCCACGTGCAGCGGGTTGCTGCTGAGCCAGTTACGCGATGGCAGTGCCGCGCCGATGATCATTATCCAGGCCGGGCTTGCACTGTCGGCACTGGTTGCCTTTCAACTGCTGCGCCAACGCCAGGTTAAAACGCTGTCCTATATATAGAACGATCAGGGCCATTTTTACCGGCTAGTGCTCAAGGGTGAGGCGATTTAAGGTGTACTCACTTTGGAGGTACACCATGAAAAAGCTGATTGGTATCTACACCAGCCCCCGCGCCCACTGGGTCGGTGATGGCTTTCCGGTACGCACGCTGTTTTCCTACGACACCATGGGCAAGCACATCAGCCCATTCCTGTTGCTGGATCACGCAGGTCCGGCCGAATTCACCCCGACTGAACAACGTCGCGGCGTCGGCCAGCACCCGCATCGCGGTTTTGAAACCGTGACCATCGTCTACAACGGCGAAGTCGAGCACCGCGATTCTACCGGTGCCGGCGGCAAAATCGGCCCGGGCGATGTGCAATGGATGACCGCAGCCAAAGGGATCCTGCACGAAGAGTTTCACTCCCAAGACTTCGCTCGTAGTGGCGGCGCACTGGAGATGGTGCAACTGTGGGTCAACCTGCCGGCCAAGGACAAAATGGCGGATGCCGGTTACCAGACCATCGTCGATGGCGACATTCCGGTGCTGCCATTGGCAAACGACGCCGGCCACCTGCGCCTGATCGCCGGGAAATTTGCCGGTACTCAAGGCCCGGCCCGCACCTTCACGCCGATAGACGTATGGGACTTGCGCCTCAACGCCGGTAAAGCGGTCACGCTGGACCTGCACGCCGGGCGTAACACCGCCTTGGTGGTGCTCAGCGGCACATTGTTGATCAACGGCGAGGAAGTCGCACGCCAGGGGCAATTGGCGTTGTTCGAGCGCGACGGTAAGCAACTGACCCTGGAGTCCAACGACGACGCCAAGGTGCTGCTGCTCAGCGGCGAACCCATCGACGAGCCCATCGTCGGCCACGGTCCGTTCGTGATGAACACCGAGCAGGAGATTCACCAGGCATTTGCCGACTTCCAGTCGGGAAAATTCGGGCAGATGCACGCCTGACGGTTCACCGCCACCCCCTGTGGGAGCTGGCTTGCCTGCGATAGCATCATCATGGTGTAGCTGATACACCGCGGTGTGTGCATCGCAGGCAAGCCAGCTCCCACATTTTGTTTCCAGGGTTCTGATTTCATGCGATCTTCTCGGCATTCGCCCTGGAGTCGCCTGGATGCCCTCATTTATCGCTGATCACCCGATGCTGTGCGCCGTGGCGTTGATCCTGATCGACATCGCCGTGTGGCGCCTTATTTCCCCAAACCTTGCCAACTGGAAACTCGCAGCGCGGCTAGTGATCTTTGCGGTGTTCAGTGCCGTATTGTTCAACGACGGCATGAACCCTATGCAGGCGGCGCCCTATGCCGATGACACCACCTTGCACCTGGCCGCCACGGCATTGCAGATCGGCTGGTGGCTGTTTGCGGCGCGTACCCTCACGGTATTGCTCGGCGCAGTGATGATGCAGCGGGTCGGCCATACCGGGCGCTTGTTGCAGGACCTGATGGGCGCGGTGATTTTCCTCATTGCGATCATCGCCGCCATGGCCTATGTGCTCGACCTGCCGGTCAAGGGCGTGCTGGCCACCTCGGGCGCCGTGGCGATCATCGTCGGCCTGGCCTTGCAAAGCACTCTGAGCGATGTGTTTTCCGGGATCGTCCTCAATACCACCAAGCCTTACCAGATCGATGACTGGATCTCCATCGACGGCACCGAAGGCCGTGTCACCGATATCGACTGGCGCGCCACGCGCCTGCAAACCTCTCAGGGCAGCCTGGCGGTGATCCCCAACTCCCTGGCGGCCAAGGCCAAGATCATCAACTTCTCGCGTCCGGCGGACATGTTCGGCCTGGCGGTCAGCCTGCAAGTGAGCCCCCATGCGCGCCCGCAAACCGTGATCGAAGCGCTGGAGCGTGCGATGCAGGGCTGCCGGCCGTTGCTGGCCCAGCCGGCGCCCAGCGTCGCGTTCAAGGCGTCCACCGGCAGTGGCGTGGAATATGAAATCAGCGGCTTTGTGCCGGCCATGGGCCTCAAGCGCGAAACCCGCAACCAGCTTTACGACCTGGCCTACCGGCATTTGCAGGCGGCGGGCGTGGGCCTGTTGTCCGCCACCGAAGGCAGCACGCCGCCTGCGGTGTCTGGCGCCCGCGCCTTGCTGGAGCGCTCGACGATCTTCTCCACCTTGCGCCAGGAAGAAAAAGACACCTTCAGCCAGAACATGACCCTGCACACCTACCGCGCCGGTGAGATGATCCTGGCGGCGGGGGAGGTCAGCGATCACCTGTTCATCATCGAGTCCGGCGTGGTCTCGGTGCTGTTGATCAAGGACGGGCACACGTTCGAGGCAGGGCGCATGGGCCCGGGGGAGGTGATCGGTGAGTCCGGCATTCTCTCCGACCAGGCGGCGCTGGCGGATTTTTCGGCCAAGACCTACTGCACGCTCTACCGCATCGAAAACGAATACCTCAAGCCGTGCCTGGACGCCCGGCATGATATCGGCGAAGCCATGAAGGCGCTGCTGGACTTCCGCCGCCATGCTGCCCAGGCCCTGACTGAAGACGCACCCGTGGTACCGGTGAAGAAGGGCTTCATCCAGTGGCTGAGGAACCGCGGCCTGTAGATTGGTCACCTGTTCTTCGCCCGGATTGGCTATTTCTCCAGGACGCCGGGGTGACTAACCTGCTCACCAATCCCACTGTCCTGGAGCAACACCATGCAAACCCGTACCGATTTCTACACCGCTTCCCCAGACGCCATGAAAGCCATGCTCGCCCTGGAAGCGGCGGTGGGCAAACTCTCCATCGAACTGCCACTGCTGGAACTGGTGCGCTTGCGCGTATCGCAGATCAACGGCTGCGCGTTCTGCCTCGACATGCACACCGCCGATGCGCGCAAGGGCGGCGAAACCGAGCGGCGCCTGTACACCGTGTCGGCCTGGCGTGAAACCCCGTTCTTCACCCCGCGCGAGCGCGCCGCCCTGGCTTGGGCCGAAAGCCTGACCCTGCTCAGCCAGACCCACGCCCCGGATGAAGACTTCGACGCACTGGCCGCCCAATTCAGCCCCCAGGAACAAGTCGACCTGAGCGTCGCCATCGCCACCATCAACAGCTGGAACCGCCTGGCGGTGGGCTTTCGCAAGATGCCCAAGTAAGGCCGTCAGTTGGCTTTGAAATAGCTGCGCGGCGTGGTGCCGGTCATGCCTTTGAAAAAGGCGATCAGTGCACTGTCGCTGGCAAAGCCCAGTTCAAAGGCGCAGTAGCCCAGGCTGCGCCCGGTGGCGAGCAGTTCGATCACCCGCATCAGACGCCACTGTTGGCGCCATTGCTGATACCCCAGGCCGGTTTCCTTGAGGAAAATCCGGCCGATGGTCTTGGTGCTGGCGCCAATGTGCTGTTCCAGGTCCTGCAGCGTGGGGGGCAGGCGGTCGAGCTGGGCTAGCAGCGGCGCCAGGCGCTTGTCCCGTGGCAACGGCAGCAGCATGGGTTGTGCGGCTGCGTGGCGGATTTCATCCAGGCACAGCCCCAACAAATGGGCATAGCGACCCGCCTGCCAATCAGTCTCGAACGGCGCCAGGGCCATGGGCTCCAGCACTGCCCTGAGCAAGGCACTCACTTCGATCACCCGCACCTGGGCCGGTAATTGCTCGGCCAGGGCCGCACTCACATACACCGACCGATAGTCCACCGCCTGCTGCATCACCGCACGATGGGGTAGGCCGCTGGGGATCCAGGCTGCGCGGCTAGGTGGCAACAGGCACAGTTGATTGTCCAGGGTGATGCGCGTGCAACCTTGCTGGGTGAACAGCAGTTGCCCGCGCTGGTGCACATGCAGGCCCGAATCGTGATTGCCCAACACCGCCGCGATGCCGATCACGGGCGCTGAGTAAACATCGGGGTTGAAAGACGCGGTAGCGGCAAGCCAGGCCATGGGTTGTCCGATTTGATGGATAAAGTGTCGAAGTCTGGATAATAGCCCAGCTGGCGCGCCCTAGAATCCGTCCGTTGTGTTTATGGAGGGATCTTGTGATGACGTTTAAAAAATTGCTGGCGCTGACCATGGCCCTGCTGATGTTCCCGCAGTTGGCCCAGACCCTTTACAGCCCGGCCTTGGGCGATATCGGCCGGGCCTTTGATGTCGCGCCCGAGCGAGCGGGGCAGACCTTGTCGGTGTATTTCCTCGCCTTCGCCCTGGGCGTGGTGGTGTGGGGCCGGTTGAGTGATCGTTTGGGGCGGCGGCCGGTGATGCTGATGGGGCTGGCAGTCTATGTGGGCGCTTCGGCGCTGGCCTTGACTGCGACGACATTCAACGCCTTGCTGCTGGCCCAGGCCTGCGCGGCATTGGGTGCGGCCGTGGGGTCGGTGGTCACGCAGACAGTGCTGCGTGACCGTTTCCACGGTGCCGAACTGGCCCAGGTGTTTTCCGTGATGGGCGTTGCGCTGGCCGCCAGTCCTGCTATCGGCTTGTTCAGCGGTGCGAGCCTGGTGGAGTTTTTCGGTTACCGCGGTGTGCTCTGCACGTTGCTGATGCTCGCGGGGGTGTTATGGGGCTGGTGTTGGTGGGCCTTACCGGAGACCCGTCCGGCATCCCTGCCCACCGCCGCCCTTGGCCAGACGCTCGGCCTGATGCTCAAGGATGCCGGAGTATGGCGCTCGGTCGGGTTGGTCGCGGCGTTCAATATTGCGCTGTTCAGCTATTACAGTGTGGGGCCGTTTATCTTCGCGCAGCAGGGGCGTTCCACCGCCGAGTTTGGTTACAGCGGTGTGCTGCTGGCGCTGGGCTCCGGCTCGGGTGCATGGCTGAACAAAGCCTTGCTCAAGCATGGGTGGAGCGGCGAGCGGTTGGTGGTTGTCGCCGCCGCGGTGACCGTGGTGGGGAGTCTGTTGGTGTTGGCCCTGCAGCACAGTTGGCTGTTGGTGTGGCCGATGCTGTTGGTGGTGCTGGCCTTCGGCATGGCGATTCCCAACGTGCTGGGGGCGGCCCTGGTCGATTACCGTGACCGCCTTGGCACCGCCGCCGCCCTGTTTGGCTTGCTGTACTACCTGGTGATTGGTGGCGGTCTGGCTTTGGTGACTTGGTCCCAGGATCTTGGCTGGAGCCTGTTGGTGTGCGCTTTGGCGGCGTTGTGGCTGGCCACGTCGCGGCTATTCAGAAGTTGACCGACGCGCTCAGGCGCGCGGTCAACGGTGCGCCCTGGAACAGGTAGTCATCACCCATGTATTCGCCGGCGTCGCGCCAGTAGCGCTTGTCGAACAGGTTATCGACGCTCAGGCGAAACACCGTTTCGTAGCCATCGACCTTGGTGGTGTAGCGGCTACCGACGTTGACCACCGCGTAGTCGCCCACTTCCACATTGCCGGTGCGATTGGCGGACTTCTTGGCGCTGTATTGCACGCCGCCCAATACCGCCAGGCCGTTGACCCAGGGCAGGGCGTAGTCGGCGTACACGCTGGCGCGCAGCTTGGGCACGTTGATCGCCTGATGGCCTTCGTACGCCGGCGTGCCGCTGCCGCTCACCCGCGCTCGGATCGCGGCCACGCTGGTGGCGATCTGCAGACGGTCGGTGGCCCAGCCGTTGGCGGACAATTCAATGCCGGTGTTTTTTTGCTGGCCCTGCTGCACGTAGTTGAACGTGTCACCTTCGGGTTTGGCGTACTGGTAAGCCTGGCGCGTCTGGAACACGGCGGCGGCGAAGCTGATACGGCGCCAGTCGTATTTCACCCCGGCTTCGATCTGGCGCGAGACGGTAGGGGCGAGTGTTTCGCCGTCATTGGTGGTTGTCCACGGTGCTTCACCGCCCAGAGAAAGGCCTTTGCTATAGCTGGTGTACAGCGAAATGTTCTCAATCGGCTTATAGATCAGCGAGGCCTGGGGAAGGAACACGTACCGCTGGGTATGCCGTGACTCAGTGCCGTTCTCGTCGAAAGCCTTTTCATCCAGGCGCACTTCACGCCCGCCCAGAATGGTTTGCCATTGCTCGTTGAAGCGGATGCGGTCGGTGACGAACAGGCCGTACTGGCGGCTGTCGAGGTTGCGGTGGCTGTCGTTCAGCGGTTTTTTGGTAGGTTCGAAGCTTGGCGTATCCTGATTGATATTACCGCTGCCGATGGGGTCGTTGACCGACTCACGCTTGTCGATCACCCGGCGAAACGCGCTGCTGCCAAAGGTCAGTTCATGGCCGATGCCGGCAGTGTCGAAGAGGCCGGTCATGGCCGCCTGGATTTCGTCGTCGCGGCGAGTGTCGTCCGGGCTGCGGTAGTCGTAGACGTCGTAATTGCCTTCGGGGCTGAAGTAGTTCGGCACGCTGGCGGCACTGCAACTGGCCGAACCATAGCAACCCCAGGCAAACGAGCTGTAGTCATCAATCACCACCTTGCTACGCGCCGCGCTGACACTGCCTTTCCACTGATCGCTGAAACGGTACTCGAACTTGCCGTTGAGGTTCAGCGAATCAATCCCGACCTGCTTGCCGCCCGTCTGGTGCCCCAACAGCTTCTTCGGTGAAGCACCGTGGGGCACTTCGGTGCCCCCCAGCAGTTGATACCCCGGTACCGAACGCTGTTGCTTGTTCTGGTATTCGGCGTCCAGTTGCAGCACGGCGTCGGGGCTGATGTTCCAGTCAAAGGCCAGGGACACGAAATCGCGCTGGCCGTTGGCGTGTTCCACATAGGAGTTGAGGTCTTCATGGGCGACGTTGGCGCGCAGGCCGAACTGCTGCTCGCTGCCAAACCAGCCGCCGACATCGGTGGCGATGTAACCACTGCCACGATCATCAGTGGACACCGTCACCGAGCGCACATCCTGGGGGCGTTTGGTCACGTAGTTGATCACCCCGCTGGGCTCGGAAATGCCGCTCTGCAAACCGGCCAGGCCCTTGAGCACCTCCACCTGCTGCTTGTTTTCCAGCGCGACGTTCTGCTCGCCGGTGATGGTGCGCCCATTGATCTTGTAACTGCTGGCCGCGTTCAGCGAAAAGCCACGCACCACGAAATTCTCGTAATAACCGATAGGCGCATAACTGTCGCCCACTGAGGCATCGTTGCGCAGCACTTCACTGAGCAAGCGTGCCTGCTGGTCCTTGATCAGCGCGGCGTTGATCACGGTGATCGAGGCGGGGGTGTCCAACAGCGGCGCTTCATCAAAGCCGCCCACCGACGCGGTTTCACTGCGGTAGCCCGACTCATCCTGGCCCTGAACCTTTACCGTCGGCAACTCGATCTCGGCGGCCAGGCTGCTGCCGATGCCGCCACTGAGCAACAGGCCGAGGGCGAAACGTGAAGTGACGACGGGGCGAAAACGCAAAACCATGGGGCAAGGCCTTAAAGCGCTGGGCGGGGGGCGCCTAAGCTAGGCATAAGCGCGGCCTTTTACAAGCTTTCGCGCAAGGTTCGCACGGCGAGACAACCCGTCTCAGCTCCGATGCCGATCCTGTTGCGGCTCGACAGCCAGGCGCCGGCTTGCGATAGACAAGGCTCCCCTCATCGTTTCAGGAGATTGTCATGGGTATCACAGGTAAAGTCGCGCTGGTCACCGGCGCCGGGCAGGGCATAGGCCGGGCTATTGCCATGCGCCTTGCACAGGACGGCGCCGATGTCGCGTTGGTGGACATTGACGGCGCCAAGCTCAACGCCGTGGCCGCCGAAATCGTCGCCACCGGCCGCAAAGCCTCTGTGTTCATCGCTGATGTATCCAGACGCGAACAGGTGACGGCTGCGGTAGAGCATGCCCACCAGACGCTGGGCGGATTCGACATCATCGTCAATAACGCCGGAGTGGCGCAGATCGACTCATTGCTCGATGTCAGCCCGCAGCAGGTCGAGCGCACCCTGGATATCAACGTCAAGGGCGTGCTGTGGGGGATCCAGGCGGCCGCCAACAAATTCAAGGCGCTCAAGCACAAGGGCAAAATCATCAATGCTTGTTCAATCGCAGGGCATGAAGGCTTTGCGCTGTTAGGGGTCTACTCGGCGAGCAAATTCGCGGTGCGCGCCTTGACCCAGGCGGCGGCCAAGGAACTGGCGAGCGCGGGGATCACGGTAAACGCCTATTGCCCCGGTGTGGTGGGCACCGATATGTGGGTTGAGATCGACAAGCGCATGGCCGAGATTACCGGGGCGCAGGTGGGGGCAACCTACAAGCAGTACGTGGATGGGATTGCCTTGGGCCGTGCGCAAACGCCGGAGGATGTGGCGGGGTTTGTGGCATTTCTGGCAGGCCCGGACGCAGACTATATGACCGGGCAGGCGCCGTTGATCGACGGTGGCCTGGTCTACCGCTGACAGCGTGGTCGACTCGCCTGCGTGGGAGTCGATCCCTTGTATCAGTGGGTTTTGCCGGGCATATCAATACCCAGTTGGTTCACGCGTCGGTACAGGGTTGCCCTTGAAATCCCCAGGGCCTGTGCCGCAGGCGAGGGTTTCCAGCGATGGCGAATCAACGCATCCAGAACCATTTGACGCTCGGGGCTGGCGCTTTGCTCTTCCAGCCCTTGAGGCTGCTCGCCCCGGATTTCAATCGGCAAATCCACCACTTGCAGCGTAGTGCCTTCGCACACCGCACAGGCGTACGCCAGCACATGCCGCAGTTGCCGCACATTGCCCGGCCACGCATAACCCAGTAGCAATTGCAGTGTGGCCTGGCCGATGCCCAACGACACGCCACTGTTACGCGCCTCTTGCTCCAACAGCCGATTGATCAGGGCCAGCTTATCGGTGCGTTCGCGCAACGGCGGCAGGCAGAAGCGCGCACAACCCAGGCGAAAGTACAGGTCTTCACGGAATCGGCCCGCGCTGACCAGCGCCGCCAAATCGCGGTGGCTGGCGCAGATCACCTGAATGTTCACCACGCGGGTTTTCGCTGCGCCCAACGGCGCGACTTCACCCTCGGCCAGCACCCGCAGCAACCGTGTCTGCAACGCCAACGGCATATCGCCGATTTCGTCGAGGAACAACGTACCGCCTTCGGCTTGCAGTAGCAGCCCGCTCATGCCTTTGCTGGAGGCTCCGGTGAAGGCGCCGGGCGAATAGCCGAACAGCTCGCTTTCAATCAGGCTCTCCGGAATCGCCGCGCAGTTCACCGCCACAAACGGCCCGTGCCGGCGCGCGCTGTGCTCGTGCAACTGGCGGGCGAAGACTTCTTTGCCGACGCCGGTTTCACCTTGCACCAGCACGGGCAGGTTGCGGTCCTTGACCCGCGCAGCCAAGCGCAGGTGCTCCTGGATCCGCGGGTCGACTTGAGTCTCTGGCAGCGCCCGAACCGAGGGGCGTCGGGGTGCATTGACCCTCACGTGTACCGCGTCGGGCTTGCCCAGCCAGTGCAACTGCCGGGTTGACTGATCAGTGGCTGCACGCAATGCATCCACATCGAACACTTCGCCGATATGCTCAGGCAGCTGGCCAAAGCGCAAGCGCAGGGCTTGACGCGCCTTGCTGTTCAAGGCGTGCAGACGTCCGTCCTGGTCCCAGGCCAGCAGCAGGTCGGGTTGGCTGTCGACAAAGCCTGGAGTGCTATGGGCTTGTAACACCCAGTGCTGCCGGGCGCTGTGCATGAAAAAAGCGTTTTCGATGGCCTGGGCGCTCTGCGCCACCATCTGCCTTATCAGGTGCTGGCTGCCGCGGTCATCCGGCGACTTGAGCGCCGAGACATCCAGCACACCCAACAGGTGGCCCTGCGGGTCGAAGATGGGCGCAGCCGAACACGTCAGGCCGATAAACGCTGCGCGAAAGTGATCACGCTTGTGCACCGTTACCGCCGTTTTACTGGTCAGCACCGTGGCCACGCCGCAGGTGCCTTCCTCGGCTTCCGACCAGCAGGTGCCCAGGTAAAGGCCGGCCTTGCGGCAGTCGGTGCGAATGCTCGCATCGACACGGTGATCGATGGTCTGGCCCTGGGCGTCGGTGAGCATCACGCAGTAGTCGGCATGGCGCACGCGATGGTGCAACTGTGCGACTTCTTCGCCGGCGATGCGCATGAACAGCTCGGCGCGCTCGCGGCATTCCTTGAGCAAGGGTTCGCTGAGGATACGTGGACCTTGCAGGGAGCCGGGGTCCAGGCGGTGTTGCTCCATGGACCGCCGCCACGAATCGAAGATCAGCGACGGCACGGGCGCCTGGGGCAGGCGCTCGGCATTGCGGACCACGCGGCTGACACAGTCGACATGCTCCCTGGAGTTCATGGCGAGCATAAAGCCTCCGGTTCTCAAGCTTTGTTGTTATGCGCGTCATTAAGCGCGCATGTGTGCCCACGGACAAGGGCACCCTGACCAACGCCTGCATTGAGACGCTGCGTCTCATGCCGCTGAGACTCAAGGGTCGAACTGCGTGGTTGCGTCTCACATTTAGTCGACCACTTGCCTGGGCATCGCTGTGTTGCACGGCTCTGGATCAAGGCTTTGCCAGGTTTTCTCGACGGTTGGCACAAGCTGTGCTGAACAGCTTGGCACTGGCCGCAGCCAGTTTTTTGTGCGTCGAGACAACCTGGAGAACAACAAGATGTCCACCCACCTGTGCACCGATCAGTTACTGCATGCCTACACCGTGATGCGCACCATCCGCGATTTCGAAGAACGCCTGCATGTGGAGTTCGCCACCGGCGAGATCCCCGGTTTCGTTCACCTGTATGCCGGTCAGGAAGCCTGCGCCGCTGGCGTCATGGCGCACCTCAATGACGATGATTGCATCGCGTCCAACCACCGCGGCCACGGACACTGCATCGCCAAGGGCGTCGACGTGTTCGGCATGATGGCCGAAATCTATGGCAAGAAAACCGGCGTGTGCGGCGGCAAGGGCGGCTCCATGCACATCGCCGACCAAGAGAAAGGCATGCTCGGCGCCAACGGCATTGTCGGTGCCGGCGCACCGTTGGCCGCGGGGGCGGCGCTGGCTGCCAAGCTCAAGGGGAGCCAGGGCGTGGCAGTGGCATTTTTTGGCGACGGTGGCTCCAACGAAGGTGCCGTGTTCGAAGCGATGAACCTGGCGTCGATCATGCAGCTGCCGTGTCTGTTTGTCGCCGAAAACAACGGTTATGCCGAGGCCACTGGCGCCGGTTGGTCGGTGGCCTGCAAAGACATCGCTGAGCGCGCCGCCGGGTTTGGTATGCCGGGGGTGATCGTCGACGGCAATGATTTTTTCGCGGTGCATGAAGCACTCGGCGTTGCTGTGGAGCGGGCGCGCCAAGGCGACGGGCCAACGCTGGTCGAGGTCAAGCTCAGCCGTTTCTATGGGCACTTCGAGGGCGATGCGCAAACCTATCGCGGCGCTGACGAAGTGAAAAACCTGCGTGAAAACGCCGATTGCCTGGCCTTGTTCCGTCAGCGCTGCCATGCCGAAGGCTGGCTGGATGCAGCGCAGTTCGAGCGCATCGACGGTGAAGTGGCGCAATTGATCGAAGACGCCGTACGCCTGGCCAAAACCGATCCCAAGCCCCAGGCGGCCGACCTGCTAAGCGACGTTTACGTGGCCTACCGCTGATACCAACCCTATAAAAACAAGACGTGGAGAGAATCTAATGGCTCGTAAAATCAGCTATCAGCAGGCGATCAATGAGGCCTTGGCTCAAGAGATGGGCCGTGACCAGAGCGTATTCATCATCGGTCAGGATGTGGCCGGTGGCACCGGTTCCCCCGGTGAGCAGGACGCATGGGGCGGCGTGCTCGGCGTGACCAAGGGCTTGCACCCGCAATTTCCCGGGCGCGTGCTGGACGCACCGTTGTCTGAGGTCGGCTACGTGGGCATGGCGGTGGGCGCCGCTACCCGTGGCATGCGCCCAGTGTGCGAATTGATGTTCGTCGACTTCATCGGCTGCTGCCTGGACCAGTTGCTCAACCAGGCTGCCAAGTTCCGCTATATGTTCGGTGGCAAAACCACTACACCGCTGGTGATCCGTGCCATGTACGGCGCCGGTTTGCGGGCGGCTGCCCAGCATTCGCAAATGCTCACCTCCATGTGGACGCATATCCCCGGCCTCAAGGTGGTATGCCCGGCCACGCCCTACGACGCCAAGGGCATGTTGATCCAGGCAATCCGCGACAATGACCCGGTGATTTTCCTTGAGCACAAAATGCTCTACGGCATGCAGGGCGACGTACCGCAAGAGCTGTACACGGTCCCGTTTGGCGAAGCCAACTTTGTGCGTGAGGGCAAGGATGTGACGCTGGTGACCTACGGCCGCATGCTGCATATCGCCCTGGAGGCTGCGGCCAACCTGGCGCGTCAAGGCATTGATTGTGAAGTGCTGGACCTGCGCACCACCAGCCCGCTGGATGAAGACAGCATCCTTGAAAGCGTCGAGAAAACCGGGCGCCTGGTGGTGATCGACGAATCCAACCCACGCTGCTCGGTCGCCACCGACATCAGTGCCCTGGTGGCCCAGCGGGGGTTCGCTTTCCTGCGCGCTCCCATCGAGATGGTCACCGCGCCGCACACCCCGGTGCCGTTTTCCGATGCACTGGAAGACCTGTACATCCCCAACGCCGCGAAGATCGAGGCCGCCGTGATGAAGATCGCCGACAAGAGGACCGCCGCATGATTCATACCCTGACCATGCCCAAATGGGGCCTGTCGATGACCGAGGGCCGCATCGATGTCTGGCTCAAACAACCCGGCGACCGAGTGGAAAAGGGCGAGGAAGTGCTGGACGTGGAGACCGACAAGATCTCCAGCAGTGTCGAGGCGCCTTTTAGCGGCGTGCTGCGTCGGGTACTGGCGCTCAGTGATGAAACCCTGCCGGTGGGCGCTCTACTGGGAATTGTGGTGGAGGGCGAGGCGACAGAGGCTCAGATCGATAGCGTGATCGAAAGCTTCAACGCCGGGTTCGTCTCCAGTGCCGCCGAAGCCAAAGAGGCCGGCCCCAGCGCACAAAAAGTCGAGGTAGGCGGGCGCTTGCTGCGTTATCTGGACATGGGCGAGGGCGGCACGCCGCTGGTGTTGGTGCACGGCTTCGGGGGCGATCTGAACAACTGGCTGTTCAATCAACCGGCCCTGGCCGCCGAACGCCGGGTGATTGCCCTGGACCTGCCGGGGCACGGGGAGTCGGGCAAGTCTCTGCAAACGGGAGACGCTGCCGAACTCAGTCATGCCGTACTGGCATTGCTCGACCACCTGGCGCTCGACCGTGTGCATTTGACCGGCCACTCCATGGGTGGGCTGGTGACCCTCACCGTCGCCAGCCTGGCGCCTGCACGTATCGCCTCCATCACCTTGATCGCCAGCGCCGGTCTGGGTGCCGATATCAACGGCGATTACCTGCGAGGTTTTGTCGAAGCCAACAACCGTAACGCGCTCAAGCCGCCATTGACTCAACTGTTCAGTAACCCTGCGTTGGTGACGCGGCAGATGCTGGAGGACATGCTCAAATTCAAGCGCCTGGAAGGGGTGGATCAAGCGTTGCGCCAGCTCGATCACAAGCTGTTCGATGGCGGGCGGCAGATGCTGGATCTTCGCAGCGAGGTGGGCCGCCAGCCGAGCCTGGTGATCTGGGGCAGTGACGATGCGATCATCCCGGCAAGTCACGCCCAAGGGCTGCAGGCTCAGGTGCATGTATTGCCGGGGCAGGGGCATATGGTGCAGCTGGAGGCGGCGGAGCAGGTCAATCAACTGATCTCCACTTTTTTGAACGCGCAGCCCTGATTGAGGTTCAAGGGAGGGACGGTTTGGTCTGTCCCTCCCACAAGGTCAAGCGTGTTTTTTCAGCTGGAGCGTTTCAGGGTTTCGCTGGGCAGCTCCTGAAAAAGCGCCCGGTAGCTGTTTGAAAACCGCCCCAAATGCCAGAACGACCAATTCATCGCGACCTCGGCCACCGTGGTGTCGGTCGTGCTCAGCAACTCCCGCCGCGCCCCGTTCAAGCGGCGCAACCGCAACCACTGCGCCGGGCTTATCCCCGTGTAGGTCTTGAACCCTTGCTGCAATTGGCGCAACGGCACCCCCGCAATCTGCGCCAGTTCCAACAGGTTGGCGGTTTCATCCGGCGCATCCGCCGCCCATTCGCCGATGCGCGCCATCAATTGGCGTTCTTCGCTGCGCTTTTGCAGTGAACTGCCGTCCAGGCACACGCAGGCGTTGTCGAGGATAAACAGGCAGTCGTCGAGCAGTTGCTGGGTGAGGGCATCGCGGCTGATGGGGTCGGTGAGTGCGGACAAGCGCGTGAGCGTGCCACTGAGCCAGCGGGTGAACAGCGCGTTCTGTTGGCAGCTCAGCGGTGCCATGAACAGGCCTTCGAGCTTGGCCATATCCAGGCCGTGGCGCTGGACAAACTGCGGGCCGAACACCACGGCCACTTCGCGGTAGTTGACCGGGGTGATCCAGGTGTTGCGGCTTTCGCCATTGAGCAGGTACAGCGCGTTGTCACTGGCGTCGAAACAAAACGCCAGGGCGCCGGCAGGTGCGTTGAAATGCTGCTCCACCCGGGTGTTCATGCACTCTTCGTAGACCTGCACCCCGTGCAGGTCGAGGTAGCGCACCTGCCCGGCAAAATGCCCGGGGGACATCTGCTGGTACTGCTGCACCCAGCCGGGTGTCGCACTGCATTGGGCGGCCACATCGCCGGTGGCGAAGGCCTGTACGCGCAAAGCGGTTGCCTGTGTCATGGTGATCCGTGCGCACTCTATTGGTGCGTTGTGCCGCGTGCAAAGTGGATAGATGCCGTTTCAAGGCTGGCCCAAGATAGACCTCAATGCGCTGGGAGTACAACCCAGCGTCGCATCCCACCCAAGACGAGGTCCTTATGAACGCCCCCTTCGATCAGCTGTCCACCTGGCTGAAAGAACACAAGATTACCGAAGTCGAATGCGTGATCAGTGACTTGACTGGCATCGCACGCGGCAAGATTGCACCCACCAACAAGTTCCTGCATGAGCGAGGCATGCGCCTGCCGGAAAGTGTGTTGCTGCAAACGGTAACCGGGGACTTTGTCGACGACGATATCTATTACGACCTGCTGGACCCGGCCGATATCGACATGATTTGCCGCCCGGTCGCCAACGCCACTTACGTAGTGCCGTGGGCCATCGAGCCCACCGCCATCGTGATCCACGACACCTTCGACAAGCAGGGCAACCCCATCGAACTGTCGCCGCGTAATGTGTTGAAGAAAGTCCTGCAGCTCTATACCGACCAAGGCTGGCAGCCGATTGTCGCGCCGGAAATGGAGTTCTACCTGACCCAGCGCTGCGAAGATCCGGACCTGCCCTTGAAAACTCCCATCGGCCGCTCGGGCCGCGCCGAAACCGGGCGCCAGTCGTTTTCCATCGATGCCGCCAACGAATTCGACCCGCTGTTCGAAGATGTCTATGACTGGTGCGAAGCCCAAGGCCTGGACCTCGACACCCTGATCCACGAAGACGGCCCCGCGCAGATGGAAATCAACTTCCGCCATGGCGACGCCCTGGACCTGGCCGACCAGATCACGGTGTTCAAGCGCACCTTGCGCGAGGCCGCCCTCAAGCACAACGTCGCCGCCACCTTCATGGCCAAACCGGTGGCCGACGAGCCCGGCAGCGCCATGCACCTGCACCAGAGCGTGGTCGAAATCGCTACCGGCAAACCGGTGTTCGTCGATGCCGACGGCAACATGAGCCCGTTGTTCCTGCATCACATCGGCGGCCTGCAGAAGTACATCCCCAAGCTGCTGCCGATGTTTGCCCCCAACGTGAACTCGTTTCGGCGTTTTTTGCCGGACACCTCGGCGCCGGTCAACGTCGAATGGGGCGAAGAAAATCGCACCGTCGGCCTGCGCGTACCCACGTCCAGCCCGGAGGCGATGCGCGTGGAAAACCGCCTGCCAGGGGCCGATGCAAACCCGTACCTGGCCATTGCCGCGAGCCTGTTGTGCGGTTATCTGGGCATGATCGAGCACATCGAACCCAGTGCCCCGGTGGAAGGCCGCGCCTATGAACGCCGCAACCTGCGCCTGCCGTTCACCCTCGAAGATGCGCTGGCGCGCATGGAGGATTGCGACACGGTCAAGCAGTACCTGGGCGAAAAATTCGTGCGCGGCTACGTCGCGGTCAAGCGCGCCGAGCATGAGAATTTCAAGCGGGTGATCAGTTCCTGGGAGCGCGAGTTCCTGCTGTTGAGCGTCTGAAAACAAGCATAAGAGGGGTGACGATATGCGTCTTGTGAACAAGCTTCTTCCACTGGCCCTGGTCGCGGCGTTCAGCGGTGCCGGTCAGGCGGCGCCGACGGTGAGTGTCTACAACTGGACCGATTACATTGGCGAGACCACCTTGGCGGATTTCCAGGCCAAGACCGGCATCAAGGTGATCTACGATGTGTTCGACTCCAACGAAACCCTGGAGGGCAAATTGCTGGCCGGGCGCACCGGGTATGACGTGGTGGTGCCGTCCAACCACTTCCTGGCGCGCCAGGTGAAGGCCGGCGCGTTCCTCAAGCTTGACCGCGCGCAGTTGCCCAACTTCAAGAACCTGGACCCCAAGCTGCTCAAGTTACTGGAACAGAACGACCCCGGTAATGCGCACTCGGTGCCGTACCTGTGGGGCACCAATGGCATTGGCTACAACGTCGACAAGGTCAAGCAAGTGCTGGGCATCGACCGCATCGACTCGTGGGCGGTGTTGTTCGAGCCGGAAAACATCAAGAAGCTGCATGAGTGCGGCGTGGCCTTCCTCGATTCAGCGGATGAGCTGTTCCCGGCGATCCTCAACTACATGGGCAAGGACCCACGCAGCGAGAATGCCGAGGA
The DNA here is from genome assembly GCF_001896155.1 of Pseudomonas sp. FSL W5-0203. Classification (NCBI taxonomy): domain Bacteria; kingdom Pseudomonadati; phylum Pseudomonadota; class Gammaproteobacteria; order Pseudomonadales; family Pseudomonadaceae; genus Pseudomonas; species Pseudomonas sp. FSL W5-0203. The sequence goes on along the minus strand of NZ_MPOR01000049.1, from coordinate 11,660 downwards.
CTACAAGCAGGCCGAAGCCAAGTTGCTCACGCTGCGGCCGTACATCACCTATTTCCACTCTTCCAAGTACATCTCCGACCTTGCCAACGGCAATATCTGCGTGGCCTTCGGTTATTCCGGCGATGTGTTCCAGGCCGCCAACCGCGCCAAGGAAGCCAAGAACGGGGTGAACATTGCGTACTCGATCCCCAAGGAAGGTTCCAACCTGTGGTTCGACCTCTTGGCGATTCCGGCCGACGCGAGCAACCCTAAAGAAGCCCATGCGTTCATCAACGACCTGCTGGAGCCTGAGGTGATTGCCAAGGTCAGCGCCTCGGTGGGCTATGCCAACGCCAACCCGGCCGCCAAGCCGTTCATGGCACCGGAACTGGTGAACAACCCTGAGGTGTATCCGCCCCAGGAGGTTCTCGACAAACTCTATATTTCCACCACGCCCACGCCGGCGACCATGCGCGTGATGACCCGCGCCTGGAGCAAAGTGAAGTCCAACCGATGATGCAGTCCAATGAACATGCCCCGTCCTATTACCGCGCTTCGGCGAATGCCATGGTGCAGCGGCCCGCACTTGAGGCAGACCTGAGCGCCGATGTGTGTGTGATCGGCGGCGGTTTCACCGGGGTCAACACCGCCATTGAACTGGCCCAGCGCGGGCTTTCGGTGATCCTGCTGGAGGCGCGCCGCATCGGTTGGGGCGCCAGCGGGCGCAATGGCGGGCAATTAATTCGGGGTATCGGCCATGATGTCTCCGGGTTTGCCAAATACGTGGGCGAGGAGGGCGTGCGCTATATGGAGCGGGCCGGTATCGACTCGGTCGCTCTGGTGGGCCAGCGCATTGCCGAGCACGGCATCGACTGTGACCTGCGCTGGGGCTTTTGCGAACTGGCTAACACCCCGGCGCAGTTTGCCGCGTTCAAGGGCGAACAGGCGCACCTGGCGGCCATGGGGTATGCCCATGAAACGCGGCTGGTCGGCCCACAAGACATGGCACAGGTGGTGGGCTCTACGGTGTATGCCGGCGGCCTGGTCGACATGGGTTCCGGGCATCTGCACCCGCTTAACCTAGTTTTGGGTGAAGCGCGTGCGGCCGAGGCCCTTGGGGTGCGCATCTTTGAGCACAGCCCGGTGCTGGAGCTGATCCATGGCGAGACGGTGCAAGTGCGCTGCGCAGGCGGCAGCGTGCGCGCAGCCAACCTGGTGCTGGCATGCAATGCCCATCTTGAGGAACTGGAGCCGCGCTTGAGCGGCAAGGTGCTGCCGGCGGGCAGCTACATCATCGCCACCGAGCCACTGCCTGAACCAGTAGCCCAGCAGTTGATCCCGCGGAACCTGGCGCTGTGCGACCAGAAAGTCGGCCTGGATTACTACCGGCTGACTGCCGACCGGCGCCTGTTGTTCGGCGGTGCCTGCCACTACTCGGGGCGCGACCCCCAGGACATCGCCGCGTACATGCGCCCGAAAATGCTCAAGGTGTTCCCACAGTTGGCCAACACGGCTATCGAGTTCCAGTGGGGCGGCAAGATTGGCATCACCGCCAACCGCTTTCCCCAGGTCGGGCGGCTCAAGCAGTACCCCAATGTGTTCTATGCCCAAGGCTATTCCGGTCACGGCTTGAACGTGACGCATTGGTGCGCACGGCTGCTGGCCGAAGGGATACATGCGGGTGCAAGCCAGGGCCTGGATATCTTCAGCCAGGTGCCGCACATGACCTTTCCCGGTGGCAAGGCGCTGCGCTCGCCTCTGCTGGCGTTGGGGATGTTGTGGTATCGGTTGCGCGAAGCACTCTGATTCCTGACCCAATGTGGGAGGGGGCTTGCCCGCGAAGGCGGTGTGTCAGTCACTGAATCTTCAACTGAACCACCGCTATCGCAGGCAAGCCAGCTCCCACACTGGTTCTGCGTTGCTCACAAAATCATCACCCGGCATAGACACCCTGTGAGACGTCAGTCAGATAGCCTCAGGTTCGGTCAGCACTTTGCGAAAGGTTTCCACCAGCGGCCTCAAGTTGACGCGGTGCCAGGCCGCCCACAGCGGTGTGGTGTAGGCCAGCCACGGCAGTTCGCGCAATACCACGCCCGGTGGAGCGTTGCGGCTCAGGCCCTTTTGCACCATCGCCACCCCTAGCCCCGACGCGACCAGGCCCAATGCAGTAAAGGGCTCGCTGGCTTCCATGGGAATCTGCGGGGTGAAACCGGCACGGATACAGGCGGCGACGAAATCATCGGCCGGGTTGGCGCCAGGTTTGCGCTGCACGCCGATCCATTGTTGGTCGGCCAGGTGCTCGGGTAACAGTTCATGTTGTTGAACCAGCGGATGCTGTTCGGGCAGGGCCAGCAGCATCGGGTCATCGAGGACTTGCCAGGCGGTCAGGTCCGGGTCGTCGGCGGCAGGTGGTTCGCCCACCAGGGCGATGTCCAGGCTGCGTTGGCGCAAACCTTCGAGTTGTTCCAGGGAGGGCAGGTTATACAGCTTGATGTGCACGGCGGGCCTATCGTCGCGCAGTATGCGCAAGGCATTGGGCAGGACACCGGCGTGCATGGCGTTCTCGATATAACCGATGCACAAACCGCCTTCTTCACCACGGCCCAGGCGCTTGCCCAGGGACTCCAGGCGGTTGGCGTGGGTCAGCAGGGCCTTGGTTTCGGCCAGGAACGTCTGGCCGTCGCGGGTCAGGCGGATGCGCTGCTGGCTGCGCTCGAACAGGGTCAGGCCCAGGCGTTCCTCGAGCTGGGCGATCTGCCGGCTCAGGGGCGATTGGGAAATGTGCAAGCGCTCGGCGGCGCGGCCGACGTGTTCTTCTTCGGCTACCACTTCGAAGTAGCGCAACTGGCGTAGATCAATCATGTAAGACCTTCAAGGACTCAAGTTGGTCGCAGTATGTCTTGGACGGTCTGATCTGCGCAATCTAGCATCTGCTCAACGGTCACCGCGACCTCGCACCGATTGAGGAACCACCATGAGCTTGAAAGACACACTGCCCGGCGTACTGGGCTTTGGCACCGCCCCCTTGGGCAATATGTTCCGCGCCATCCCCGAAGCAGAAGCCCAGGCCACCGTCCAGGCCGCCTGGAACCAGGGCGTGCGTTACTTCGATACCGCGCCGTTCTACGGCTCGGGCCTGTCGGAAATTCGCCTGGGCCAAGCGCTGTCCAACTATCACCGCGACGACTACGTGCTCAGCACCAAGGTCGGCCGGGTGATTCTCGATGAAGTCGAAGAAACCGCCCGTGACCTTGGCGAAAAAAGCGGCGTATTCGAACACGGCCGGCCCAATAAAATACTCAATGACTACAGCGCCGACGCCACCCTGCGCTCCATTGAAGACAGCCTGACACGCCTGCAAACCGATCGCCTGGACATCGTGTGGGTTCACGACATCGCCCAGGATTTTTACGGCGACCAATGGCTGGAATACTTCAACCAGGCCCGCACTGGTGCCTTCAAAGTACTCACCCGTTTGCGCGAGCAAGGAGTGATCAAGGCCTGGGGGCTGGGCGTCAATCGTGTCGAGCCTTGCGAGTTGACCCTGGACCTGGCCGAAGCCCAGCCCGACGGCTTTCTGCTGGCGGGTCGCTATACGCTGCTGGACCACGACCGCGCCTTGCAGCGCCTGATGGACGCAGCCCACGCCCAGCAGGTCGAGATCGTCGTCGGTGGCCCGTACAGCTCCGGCATCCTCGCTGGCGGTGCGCACTTTGAATACCAGCAAGCCGGTCCGGCGATCATTGCCAAGGTCGAGCACATCAAGGCGATTGCCCAGGCGTTTGGCGTCAGTATCAAGGCCGCTGCGCTACAGTTTTCACTGGCGCATCCGGCGGTGGCGGCGGTGATTCCCGGTGCCAGTCGTCCGGGGCGGATTGCCGAAGACGTCGCGGCGTTGTCTGAACAGATTCCAGCAGCCTTCTGGCAGGCGTTGCGCGAGGCCCGCTTGATCTCGGACCGTGCACCTTTGCCTCTCTCACGTTAAGGAGCTTGAGCATGAAAATTGATGTAAGTGGCAAAGTGGCTATTGTCAGCGGCAGCACCGCCGGGATCGGCCTGGGTATCAGCCAGGCCCTGGCGCAATCCGGTGCCACGGTGGTGGTGATCGGGCGGGATGCAGGCAAGGTGGACGACGCCTTGGCCAGCATTCGCCAAGCGGTTCCGGCTGCTCAACTGCGTGGTGTGGTGGCCGACCTCGGCACCGTTGAAGGCGCACAGAAACTTTTCGCCGCCGAACCCCGCGCCGACATTCTGGTCAACAACCTGGGCATCTTCGACGCGGTGGATTTCTTCGACGCGCCGGACAGTGAGTGGGCGCGCTTCTATGAGGTCAATGTGATCTCCGGCGTGCGCCTGGCGCGGCATTATGTGCCGGGTATGGTCGAGCAGGGCTGGGGCCGGGTGATCTTCGTGTCGTCGGAGTCTGGCGTGGCGACGCCGGCCGACATGATCAACTACGGGGTGACCAAAAGCGCCAACCTGGCGGTGTCCCACGGCCTGGCCAAGCGCCTGGCGGGTACTGGGGTGACGGTGAATGCTATCTTGCCGGGGCCGACCTTTACCGATGGCCTGGAACACATGCTCAAGGACGCTACGGCTGAATCCGGGCGCAGTGCCCGAGAGGAAGCGGATGTATTTGTGCGCCATGCGCGGCCCACCTCGATCATCCAGCGCGCGGCCAATGTGGATGAAGTGGCGAACCTGGTGGCGTACATTGCTTCACCGCTGTCTTCGGCGACGACCGGTGCCGCGCTGCGGGTCGACGGTGGCGTTGTCGACAGCATGGCAATCTGATTTTTTCCTGACTGGAGTATTGATCGTGGCAACAGCGTCTTCTGTGATTGAAATTGCGGTGTCGGCCGACCAGGTCTGGCAACTGATTGGCGGCTTCAACAGCCTGCCTGACTGGCTGCCTTTGATTGCCAAGAGCGAGCCGAGCGAGGGTGGCCGTGTGCGTCACCTGACCACCGCTGACGGCGGCGCGATTGTCGAGCGTTTGCAGACCTTCGACAACGTGGCGCGCACCTACAGCTACACCATTGAAGCCTCGCCGTTTCCGGTGAGTGCTTACTTGGCGACCTTGCAGGTTGAAGCGCTGACGGACACCTCGGCGAAAGTGACCTGGTCCGGCGTGTTCACGCCGGCAGCGGGTACCACCGAGGCGCAAGTCGAGGCATTGTTTGCCGGTGTCTACGAAGGCGGGCTTGAGGCGTTGCGCGGTAACTTCTAAAGAATGTGGTGAGGGAGCAAGCTCCCTCGCCACAGGTGGGTTTTAGCCTATATGGAGCAAGGCTGCCGCGACAGCCTCTGCCGGCGTCATCTGCGCCGTATCCAGCCTGAACGGTGGGGTTTCCCAGCGTTCGTACTTATGCGCCTGCACCGATTCCCAGGTCGGCGGCACCAGCCCGGGAATATCGCCCACACGCCCTTCGACTCGACGCCGATGCGCCTGCTGATCGGTACACACCACCTCGATATTGCTCAGCGCCACACCGGCCGCTGTCGCCACCGCTTGCCAGGCATCGCGGCTGTCCTTCACGGGGTTCACACAATCGGCGATCACCCGCTGCCCCAGGCGCAGGTTACTCAGCGCCAGCGCATTCGCCACCGCGTAGCCGCTGGCCCCCACATCGCCTACCAACACCGCAGCCTCCCGCAGCGCCTGCTCAATCACATCGATACGCAGGTAAACCGCGCCCAACTGTCGCGCCAGCTCCCTGGCAATCGTGGTCTTGCCACTGCCGGGCAAGCCGCTGAATACAATAAGCATGACCCTTCAACCCTTTGTAGGCGCGCTGCTCGCGAAAAACGCCAACCATAACGCGCACTCCCTGAATAAACGCGGCGCCTGTGAGTTTTTCGCGAGCAACCTCGCTCCTACAGTGGTATTAGAACCGCTTGACTCATTTCACCCACAGGAGCGCCCATGACCCTGCCGTTCGTGAAGATGCACGCCCACGGCGACGACTTCATTATCATTGACCGCCGTGGCGAGGATAACCCTATTACTGCGCAGATTGCCCGCCACTTGGGTAACCGCCGCACCGGCATCGGTTTCAATCAGCTGGCGGTGGTGCTCGACTGTGAGGAGGCTGCTGCGCGCGTTCAGTTCTGGAACCCGGACGGAACACGCTTGCAAACCTGCGGCAGCGCGACGCGTGGCGTGGCGGATCGCCTGATGCATGAGGCTGGCACCCAAAGCATCGTGCTGGGCAGCGACCGTGGCTTGCTGACATGCACACGTGCTGATGGGCAGCGCGTGTCGGTGGATATGGGCCCACCCTCGCTGGACTGGGCGTCGGTACCCTTGGCCAGGGCGATGGACACCTGCGTGTTGCCTATCGACGGCCAGCCGGCGGCGTGCAGCATGGGCAACCCGCATTGCACGTTTTTTGTGGAGGATGTGACGGCGCTCGATATTGAAGCCATGGGCTCGACCCTGGAAGTTCACCCGCTGTTTCCGGCCAGGACCAATGTGCATTTCGTGCAAGTGCTGGACCGCGGCCATATCCGCCTGCGTATCTGGGAGCGTGGCGGAGGTGTGCCGCTGGGGTCCGGTTCATGCTGTTGCGCGGCGGTCGTCAACGGCATCCGGCGAGGGCTGCTCGATGAGCGTGTGGAGGTCCAGTGCGACGGCGGCGCGGTCACGGTGCAATGGGACGGGCGGGGCGGGGTGATATTGACCGGCCGGGTCGAGCCGATCATGCAGGGCACCGCGTACCTGTACTAGAACTTCACGGTAAACGTGGTGCCGGCGCTCGCACATGAACTCACCGCCACGTCGCCGCCATGTACTCTGGCCAGTTCGCGCACGATATACAGGCCCAGGCCTACGCTGCGCACGTCGCTGCCCTGGTCGGTGCCGCGGGTCATGGGTTCGAACAATCCGGCCAGCAGGGTTTGGGGAATCGCCGGGCCGTGGTTGTGCACCGCGACCGCGCAGGTGTTATCGCCCAGGCGCGAGGTAATGGTGATCGGCTGCAGCAAGTCGCCATAGGCCACGCTGTTGGCCACCAGGTTACCGATCATCTGTTGCACGCGGTCGGCGTCCAGGCACGCGTCGCCCTGGCCCTCGGCGTGATGCACCAGCGTGGCCTTGGGGAAGGCCACCCGCAGTTCGTCGACGCTGCGATGAATAACGCTGTGCAGGTCCAGCGGTTGCGGCTTGATGGTAATGCCCTGGCCGACCCGGGCCTGGGTGAAGTCCAGCAGGTCGGCGATCATGCGGTGGGCGCGTTCGGACGACTGGCCGATGTGCCCCAACAACTGGCGCTCCTTGGCCGTGCGCTCGCCACGCTGGAGAAAGTCGGAGGCCATGCGGATCGCGGTGAGTGGGTTTTTCAGGTCATGGCTGACAATCGCCACCATCTGCTCGGCAAACAACGCCCGGCGCTGGGCAATGGCATAGGCCTCGCTCAGTTCGGCCTGGGCCTGTTGCAGGGCCAGTTCCGTAGCAGTTTTTTCCTGCAGCAGGGCTTCAGCCTGCTTGTGGGCATTGAGCAGCTCACGCTCGTACTTGTCACGGTCGGTGGTGCCGAACAGCGCCAAGTCATACACCACGCCGTCGGGCTGCTGGCGCCGGTTGGCGTTGAGCAAGACCGTGACTTTGTGCCCGTTGCAATGACGGATGTCGAGCTTCACCTCGGTGACGCTGCCATGCATACGCAGCATCGGCGCCAGGTGCGTCTGGTAAAAAATCCGCCCGCCCATGGCCAGCAGGTCCTGGAAACGCCGGCCCAGCAGCTGGGCCGCAGTAAAGCCCAGCCAGTCGCACAAGCGCGGGTTGACGTGCAGGATCGTGCCATCTTCCTGGGTCACCGCCAGGGCACACGCCGCGCTGTCAAACAGCGGGTCAACGGGCATCGGCAGCCGCCCAAGGGGCCAGGAACCGGTCCATCGCCGTTGCACACGCCTGGGGGGCGCTCATATGCGGGCAATGGCCGACATTCTCGACCAGGCAATAAGTGCTGTTAGGTAGTACGGCGTGCAGGTATTCACCCTCGGCCACGGGGGCGATCAGGTCGTCGGTCGATTGCAGGATGAGTACCGGGGTGGTCAGGCCGAACACATCCTGGCGGTTATCCGAGAGGAAGGTCACGCGGGCGAACTGCTTGGCGATGTCCGGCTCGGTGCGGCAGAAGCTCTCGGTGAGCGCCTCGCTCAGGTGCGGCTGCGTCGGGGCGCCCATGATCACCGGGGCCATGGCGCTGGACCAGCCCAGGTAGTTGCTGTCGAGGGTGTCGAGCAGGTCGTCGATGTCGTCGCGCTGGAAACCGCCGACATATTCCTCGGTATCGATATAGCGTGGCGATGGGCCAATCATCACGTGTGCGGCAATGCGGCCCGGGAGGAAACGGTCGGCGAGGGTGCCGATCATCGCGCTGACCGAGTGGCCCACCAGAATCACCGGGCCTTGGGCATAGGCGTTGATAATCTCGTTCAGGTCATGGGCATAGCCATCCAGGCGGCTGTATTTGGTTTTGTCGAACGCACTCAAGTCCGACAGGCCGGCGCCGACCAGGTCATACAGCACCACGCGAAAGCGCTCGAGAAAGTGCGGTGCCAAGGCATTCCACATGGCCTGGTTGCAACCAAAGCCGTGGGAAAACACCAGCGTCGAGGGACCGTGGCCCATCACATGTATATTGTTGCGGTGACGTAGGTCCATGGGGTTCTCGTGGATGGCTAATTGCTATGCAGCTTAGCGGGCAGTTTAGATAGTCGCAGGCCCTGGGTCACGCGTTTGCGTGCAGATAAGGTAAAGTCGGCGTCTTCAGGGAGAGACTTCAGGTAACCATACATGATCGTGCTTGTGCGGCAATCGGTGTTCAGCCTACTGGCCCTGGTGTTTTCCAGCCTGTTCATCGCCGCTCATGCGGACACCTCGCCGATTGGGGTTGCCCTTGATCAGCGGGTTATTGACCTGACCAATACCCTCGACTCGGGCACCGTGCTGCGCCTCAAGCAACAACTCGCCGACCTTGAACAACGCAAAGGCGCGCAAGTGGCCGTATTGCTGGTGCCGACCACCGGCAGCAGCGGCATCGAAGACTATGCCAACCAACTGTTCCGCGCCTGGAAGCTGGGGCGCAAGGACGTCAACGACGGCATCCTGCTGGTGGTGGCCAAAGCCGACCGCACAGTGCGCATCGAGGTGGGTTATGGCCTGGAAGGCATCGTCACTGATCTGCTGGCCCATCGCATCATTGAAGAACGTCTCACTCCAGCGTTTCGTCAGGGCGATTTTGCCGGTGGCATCCAGCAAGGCGTGAGCGCGCTGGTGGTCCTGGTGGACGGCGGCGACCTGCCTGAAGTGGCCGGGCCGGGGATCAACCCGCAATTTTTCGCGATATTGGCGGCGTTTGTCCTGGGGGCGCTCGCCGGTACACTGATCGCCGCTGGCAAGTTGCACTGGCGCAGAGCTTTGATCATCGCAGTTGCGGCCACGCTGTTGCTGACGGTATTGGCCGGTGGTCGGGACTGGCCGATGTTCCTCGTTGCAATGCCGCTGACCTTGTTGATTGGCGGCGCGCTATTCGGCGCGTTGTGGCAGGTGCGCACGCTGTTTTACGGCGTGATCGGGCTGCTGGCTTACATCCTCGGGTTGGTGGTGGCAAACCATTACGTAGACGTCAGTTTCACCCACTGGTTGCTGTGGCCCCTGGGCGTCTTGGTGGTGCTGGGGTTGTACCTGGTGCTGGTGCTGCTCATGAGGCAGACCTGGCGCGCCAGCCGCGCAGGTTTTAGCGTACGACTGCTGGCGGCGGTGGCCGTGTATGGGGTGGCGGGGCAGGTGATGGACGGCGATCACGACGCCTGGTTGCTGGCATTTCCTATCGCATCGTTTGTTGCGCTGATTATCTTTGGCAAGGTCGGCGAAGGTTCTGGCTCCGGCGGCGGGTCCAGCTCAGGTTCCAGCGGCTCCAGCACCAGCAGCAGTTCGTCGGGCGGTGGCGGTTCCAGCGGTGGCGGGGGGGCTTCCGGCAGTTGGTAGATGACTCGGCGGCTGTCCCATAGCGGAACAACCGCTGAACTGTACCTTTGAGGGTGAAGCCCCTGGGTACTGGTTGTTCGGCAAAGCCCTGAGTGCTAAAGCGGCTTAGACAGTGGAGTTGTCACGCCTTGGTCCAACCGCCGTTGCCGTCAGGTTTTATTTCGAAGTCGATCGGTTGACGCAGGGCGTTGGACGCGGAGTCGTTTAAGGCCTTGTCATCCCAAGTTGGGAAGGCGGGCAGGGTGCCGGTGCCGTGATATCCAGCCCTGGTATTGACCTGGGCGTCATCGACGGTCTTTTTGTCTGAAGGCAAGAAGTTGCGATCCAGCCGAGTGCGGTTGGCGTGGTCGCGCGTCGCATTGCCAATGTTTTTCCAGCCGCCCTTGCCATTGGACACTTCGGCATCTTCTCCAGCCTGTTTGTCCAGAGAGTTTTTCCTCGGTACATCATTATCGATAGGGTGTTTGGCAGCGGGCTGGTACGCGGGTACGAATGGGGCGGAGCCATTGATTGAAGACATGATTGCACCTCTCTGATTGCTTGGAAATTAACCCTGTCAGAGGGTGGCCCTGACAGGGCGTTTCGCAGGCTACAGCGCCTGGGGCAGGCGCTCAACGAGGTCTGTTTTGGCTGGATGTAACAACGTGAAACCGCATCAGGTGTTGGTTTTCGAGTGAGTCAAAAGGCTATAGGCGCAGTCCGGCCCACGCTCCGAAAAGTCAGGCTGGCTGTCAGATAGCGCAGCGCAGTGCCAGCTTTTCACTCACCGAAACACATTCGGTCGTTGCAGGTCTTTTGGTTGCCTCACGCTTGGAAACACTTTTGCAATCACTCGTGCAACGGCTTGCATTAAAGCGTCTTCACCATCTCATGCCACGCCATACCCCCATGATCCGACGGCGAAGGGCGCACGTAGGTGTAGCCCATTGCTCGGTACAACGGCACATGCTGCGCCTTGCACATCAGGTGGAGGGTGCGCTTGCCCATTGCCTGCATGCGTTGCACGAACTCAGTCATCAGCCGTTTCGCATAGCCCTTGCCTTGATGGGCCGGGTCAACCACCACCGACATGATCACCACATTCGGTGCCTCGGCCACATGGCCCACCAACTCCTTGAAGGCCTCGTCCGACATTACCACTTCATGGGCGCACCCTGAGTTGATGAAGCCCACCACTGCGCCATCTTCCTCCAGGATCAAAAAGCCCTCGGGATACTGCGCGATACGCGTGGTGATCTTTTCAAGCGTGGCGGCTTCGTCGCCCTCGTAGGCGCTGGTTTCGATTTCAAAGCAGCGTGCTGCGTCGGTGGGCAGGGCGTTGCGCAGGGTGAGGGTGGGCATGGGCCGTTCCAGAGATTTTCAGTGAAAGGCCACATCATAGAGAAACGTTGCACCTTTGGCACCGCAAGGCCGGCCCTGACGGGTGAAGCGTGAGGTTCAACTTTGGTGCTGCGCAATCAAACTGTGGGGCTTGCCTGCGAAGGCGGCCTGGCAGGCGACACAGTTGATTGCGTACATATCCATTCCTGCGGTAACGGCCACTTAGGGTTCCGCTTTTACAGCGGGTCACTTTTGGAAGGACCCAAAAGTAACCAAAAGGTCCTCGCCCCACCACTCGGCACCTCGCTTGGGCTCGGTGTGCCCGTAATCCGCCAGTGATTTGGGGGGCCGCCGCCACGCGCCATGG
>NZ_MPOR01000108.1:0-374 GCF_001896155.1 Pseudomonas sp. FSL W5-0203 | reverse complement strand
CAGCGTATCGCCCGCCTTCAACGGCACAGCCGGCACCGTCTTAATCGGCGTCGCCGCACTGCTCAGCAACACCGGCTTGGCGGCCTCGACATGGGTTTCCAACCGAGGCCCCGCCACCTGCTTGGCCAGCAATTCCAACAACGCCCGCGCACGCCCGGATTTGACGCCACTGAGCACCTGAGCACCCAGGCGCAGCTGTACTCCAATACCCCGCGTGGCCCAGATCAGCAGCAGATTGATCAACACTTCGCCGGTGATTTCACCCAGCAGTCCGTACATGTCGGGTGGCGGCAGCATGCGTACCCAGGCCACCAGCGCCGACAGGTAGATAAACAACAGCGGCTCATCACTGAGTACCAGCAACCCCTTGGCCA
>NZ_MPOR01000048.1:0-36132 GCF_001896155.1 Pseudomonas sp. FSL W5-0203 | reverse complement strand
CTGAGTTCGGTATAAGACATAGGGGCAGCACCGTACCGGAAAGGTCAGGTGTTGCACTCAGTTTTTGCCGCCGCCTAGTATAACATTTAATAAATTAGAAAAGAATTTTTACGCGCAGATTCTTACGAGCGCAATGCCTTATTATATTGCAGTGGTTGGTTTTGATAAAGTGGCTGGGCAAATCCTGATGGCTGCAGTCGAAAATATGGATAGATTTAATGAATGCAAAGTTAAGCTTCATGACCTTGATAAGTACTTGGACGTTTCTGAAAATACTCGTAAGAAATCCCTAAATGTTTTGAGGTATATGAATTTCATTGAAACTAAAAATAGTAATAGGACTGGTGGTGAAACGACTTTTAAGGTGAATGTCCAGTTTGCTTGTAAAGGTAGTATTGAAGAGAAGATGAAAATGCCTAGCGCATTGAACAAATCGTTTAGATCTGCTGCGTTGGTAAATGGGCAGATTTGTAAAGAGAAATTCAAGAAATATAAGCAATTTAATAATGATATGAATCAAGAAGGTGTTGATGGGCTTATCCCATTCTAATTACCAATACCATTCCGTAAGGAGAAAGTAACAATAAACGAGAACAAGAATGACAAAAACAAAAATAGCTAGAATCGACCATTTTGAAAATCAGTTAGCATCATTTGAAGCTGACAAGTTCCAAGTCATATTCAACCCAGCTACAGAATCCTTGATTACGAAAGAGAAGGCGGCTTTCTGCCTGAAAGCCTACAACGCGCAGGGGGTGAAGGATCAGTTCTTCACTGCTGATGACCTGATGACCGACAAGCTTTTCAAGCTGATGAGCGCTAAGAATATTGAAGGGTATGACGTGACGATTGTCCCGAAGTCAAAGACCTTCCACTACCTCACGATTAGCTCTGTCACGTCCGTAAAGCTCAAAGACCTGGCTAGCCTTGGCTTTGCCCCCACTCTGGTAACAACCATCAAGGGAAGCCTTCACAGCAAGCTTTATGACCTCGTTTGCAGGATCGGCAAGCATAAGGACGATGACCAGTACGCATTCAACGCACAGATGTTTGTGTGGGCTCTGAACAAGAGTGTCAGCACCTTGCGCGTACCTCGTCCAAAGAGCCTTGAAGCACCTATACACGCTGCTGGATTCAAGCACCATGGCACAGGGGCATTCGTGACCTGCAATCGCTCTCTAAAGCGTTCCTGCACTGAATGTGTGGCTCAGATACAGAAGGTGAGGGGGATGAAGCTCACAGCGCCTGCTGTTGGAGTTGGTAGCCCTGATGACGCCGCTTTCTACCTAAAGGCGTTACGTGAAACGCTCGTGTACAAATCAAGACTTCTTGGTGATTCCGTGATCGATGATGTGATCGACAGGAGGGTGGCTAGACAAGCATTTGCAGAGCATTACAGCGGTGATGACGTGTTGGCCTTCCTGATGAGTCTGGGCCACGTCAAAGCGAGGGAAAATGCATTTGAGCATGCTGTGAAGCTCATAACCTTTTGATTTTAAAGGGTAACATAACAAGAAAAATGCATTAATGCATATGTCGGGTTGCGCAAGTAGCTGGGTTTATGTACAGTTGTTTTGCCTGGCGTCTACGATTGTATGTAGACAAAACAGGACACAGTCTGCTTTTGGACTGCTGAAATTTAAGATTTGAGCATTTCTCATTTATGCCAAGTCACATGGAGATTCATATGTCTACAAATGGAATTGAGCTACCCCCTATCATCATTACACCAGATCCCCTTCCGCCTCCGCCTCCGCTACCACCTGTTGTTGTACCAGGAGTACCTGGCGCACAACCTCCACATTCAGTAGATGTGCCGGTTGGTACAGACGTAGAGACCCTTCTGAGTCTTCCTGGTATTCGATCTTCGTCGGATTATGTTTTGCCCATTGCAGGTAAAGCAGCTCGTGCCCAGGTGGACATTGAAACGGCCTACAATGCGAATTTTCCAAATATTCCAACCCAAACCGAAAGCGAAGTAGCCGCTGCACTTGGTGATGTCAGCCTTCTGAGTGAATTGGAAAAAGCCCAAAAAGAGAAAGCAGTAGTAGATGGGCTGGTTGCACAAACACAAGAGCTACTGGTTAACAGTAATGCAGTAGCTAATTCTTATTTTGGAAGAGATCCTCTAGCAGTAGAACTCAAAAAGAATTCCGCAATTCTCGCAACAGATATTGTAAACGGAAAGCGCCCAGGCACGCCGATTGAAATCTATCGATCTTTTATCGCTTCGATTTCGGCTGTTTATGAAAGTAAAAAGTTGGTTGAAAAAATCCGGATTCTCACTGAAAAGTCTACCACCTTGACCCTTGCTGTTGCAGCAGCACAGGCTGCAGAGGATGAACGTATTGCGGCTGAAGCGGCAGCCAGAAAAGCTGCAGAGGAAGCAGAAGCAAAACGTATTGCCGAAGAACAAGCAAAGGCAGAAGAGGAAATTAAGGGGGCTATTAAATTCACTGCTGATTTCTACAAAGAAATCGGTGAAAAATATGGCGCTCAAATGTCGGCATTAGCCACAGATTTGGCTGAAACTGCAAAGGGTAAAACGCTTCGCAGTGCTGAAGAGGCTTTGAAGGCTTTTGATCAATACAAAGATCATCTGGATAAGAAATTCAGTGCTGCAGATCGTGCAGCCATCGTGAACGCTCTGGATTCGCTTGATCGAGCTGAGTTGGCACAAAACCTTAACCTCTTCGCAAAAGGGTTTGGCTATACAGGCAAAGCTTTGGATGCGTATGACTTGGTAGAAGAGGTGAAGAAAAGCTACGCATCGGGTGACTGGAACAATACCGTGCTGAAAGTGGAAACTCTTTTTGCGGGCGCTGCAGCTACAGGTCTAATTTCCTTTGCTTTTGGAGTGACCGTATCCACACCAGTTGGTATCGTAGCTTTTGCGCTTATTATGGCACTTGTCAGTGCTTATATTGATGATGCGCACGTGAAGCAATTCAACGACGCACTTGACGCAATTCTGCCTTAAAAGAGAAGGGGAAAAGTGGCCTTTCTAGGCCACTTTTTTTAATGCCATATAAATTAAATATAAACAAAAAATGGGGACTGCTAGGATAGTGCAGGCTACATAAAAGATTGCATACAGGCCATTTTTTCCAGGTGACTCAGTAAATAAGCCAGTAGTCCAAAATTCTCGCGTAGTGAAGCGAAGCGCCGTTTTTTCAATTATCATCCGCGAAAAAGGGAATAGCAAAGCACTGCATATACCCAGCGTTAGAAAAATTGGGTTCGTCCTTTCTATGAATGCCTCCCCTCCAAACCAATCGGTAAAGAATAAAATAAAAATGCCTACCGAGATTATCAAGTTCTGAACGTAATATTTTAGATACAAAGTCTGCTCGCGTTTAAAGTCAATTTAATTTAATGGCTGCCATGCGCGTTTTTACTATAGCAAATTACTCAGCTGGCAATGGGCCATTATCAAGGTGCGATTTCAATCCATACGCAGGCGATTGCGATTCCAAAAGCCTGCTTGAAAACTGTTTTTGATAAAGAAATAACTCCTTTTTGCGTTATCATTAATTCAGCGATTACAAAATCATTTGTTTTTTGAAGCCTCGTACTCAACATAGTACTGCAGGGCGTTTATGGAGAAATTTGTAGACGTTGATAAGGGCTTTGCAGAAGTAGCTCTAGCTGATGCCGTCAGCTATTCACAGAGCCTTTTGGAATCACTCAATGCTGCTCGTAGTCAGCTTGCCGGTGGAGCAGAGAAGGGTCATTAGGCTTCAACCAGTTCTAGGATTTCACTACCGCTATCAATGATGAGCCTTCGGCCTTCAAGGTGGCCTATGGGCTCTCCGTAATGGAACAGAACGTTATCAACAAGGATTCCGGCCTCTGCATGCTGGTTCTGCGCAGTGAGGCTAGAATCGAACCTATAGAGCTTTCCGTCCACCATGGCCCCAACGTCTTGGCCATTGTGCAGCACAATGCACGGAATTTGAGGGTTGTAGCTGAATTCCTTGTCCATCTGGTCAACTCCCTGAACCTACGGTATGGATGAGTATACGCTGCGGTGTGGTGCCCTGGAGTTGGACATATTCTATCGGCGTAATAGAGGCTTCGGATTCTGTTCGGAATGGCCTAGGAACGTTCTAGGGAAGGTTGAGTACCTGGTAGAGCATCCGCTGACGCGAGAAGCACCTTGTTTGGCTTATATGATTGGATAAATAGATTCTCGTTGAATGGTTCGGCGGTACAAAGCAAAAGGCTATTTGGGTTTATTCACGGGCTTTTCAGTGTGATAGAAGTCAATGGCAAATGGGTTGAGCTTTAATGCTTGCCATTTGCCGCAGGCATTGAGCTTTATTTAATCCTACCTGCAAATTTATTGAATGGACCTTTCATTCCTGACGTGGTGAAGCGGCTAGCTACGATTCGTTTATAGTGATTGTACCGATTGACTTGTTTGTAATAGATGAGTTCTCTGATTAGCCACGCTACTTTTGAAATCTTCTGTGCGAACAATCCGATTGTCCATAAGCAAATCGAACAGATTATTACTAAATGGAACGGGAACATGTCGGAGATAGGTGTGCTGCGAACAGAAAAATATGCATACCAAACATAGATGTTTGCTGAAATGAACGTGATAACCAACAAAGTTGGCAGAATCATCCAATACTTAAAAAGGCTGTGATCTGCTTTCATTAGCCTTCGTATTGGAAAGAAAGTCGCTAATAATCCATATGGGAAAAATAGCGCTGTCAATTTAGCTATTTTGTAGAGGTTGTCTACTTCACAATATTGGCTCATTGCATAATCGAATTGTTGCTGAATAGCGCTTTTCTCTTCATCTGAATACTGAGATTCATTTTTTGATAATTTGATTGACATTATAGTGTTAGGTTGTTTTCCTAATTATAGCATCTGTACAATCTCAAATTGGCCATAAGGCCAACTTATATATTGTTTTTTCCGAATTTGCTTGAAGAGAATTCTATTCCTTGGGCGTGTTCAGGGAGATTTCTTTCTGTTGAATACAGAATCACTCCAATGAATTCTTTGATTTGGGTGGATCTGCGAATTATGTGAATGCATAACATCAAGACAATACAAAGGTAGATACAGATTCCCATCAAGGTTGAATAAATGTCACCAATTCCGGTGATTCTGTATCCGATATTTAAACTGCCGGTTATCTTTTCTATGTCGATAACCTTATAGATAAATAACGCTTTTATGTACCATAAGGAGTGGTACAGCATCACGGCATAACAGGTTATTGAGAGAAAAAGTAAAACCAATTCTTGGATGAATTTGAATATATCCGTATGCTTGTCAACTGTTGTTCCATTGATGTTTTGAAGAATTGTAGTCGGGGCGGTGACAGAAAAACCTATCATGGATTTTATAGATGTATATATTACGCTCAAACCACTCAGAACAATTGCAAGAGGAATTGCCCAAATCAAAGCGTTTCCACCCAAAATCAGGGAGTTTGCAAAAGTGTCCAGGAAGGCAGCCATTTGCGGAACCTTGACGATTATAGCTAGCGCTATTAGGGCTTCAGGTCCGACGCTTAATCCAACGGGGTTGTAGATCTCATTAAAGCTTGTGGAAGCGGTTATGCCCGTTGCAAGGATAGCAATCTTGCCGGTGAATGATCCGAAAAAGCTTGATGCAAGCTCTATTACATTCTTGCTAGCGTTTAATCCTGCTGCCTCTTTAGTTCTGCTAAACGTGTTCTTTCTGATCGCATCATTTACTCTGAGTTCTGCCTTGATGATCATACCTACTGCAAGAAGGTTTTGCCCAAAGCCTTCAATTTCTAAAAACACAGAACCACATTCTCTGCCACTTGGCGACGTTGAGCTAGAGTACTGCAAGCAGTCAACAACTCTATCTATACTTAAAGGACCGTCATTTCCGATTGTAATGGATTTCAAAAATGCTGTGTCCCAATCCTTTGCAACTGGTGATAGCTGGCTTGCATCAAGACTATTGTTTATGAAGTACTGTAAATTAATATTCGACTGAATCCTTTCGTATTCAACAGTAAAGGCTTCTTTGTCCTTAATTTCAGATGTAAGTATGCTTGAGGATTGATACATGTCTAATTTTAACGTTGAAGCTAATTGCTCACCTGGGCCAGAGAATAGGGTGTTTTTGAAATCGGTATTCAATATCTTTGCAAAAAAAGTAACCATGTTGGGATTGGTCATGTATCTGTTTTTGAAATAAAGGTTGTAAAAATTCAGTGAGTCAGCACAGTTCTTTGGGCTTGAATCATTTGCACAAGCCCTTTCTGCACAAGCTCTCAACGTTGATTCAAGAGTCGAATTGCTAGTAAAGGTGGTTGAGTTGGCATCACGATCTAAACTGGTTTCTGACCCGGCGCTGTGGTCAACAGTTGAGCAAACTCTTACCATTCGGTCTTTGGGCATCAACGCTTCTGTGTATCCTGGAACCCTGTTGAGGTCATCAATCACGCGCCCGTGCATGCACTTTGCGGCATCGTAGGCGTAGTCTTTGATGCTATTAGGGCTCATACCGCTAAGATTGAAATTCTCTTCGTCACTGCAAACGAGCTGACCTTGTGTGTATGTGTCAGGTACTCCCAATCTAGGTTTACCTGCCTTGATTACGTTCTCAGCAATTCCTTGTGCCTTCTGAATATATTCTTTCTCAATGATTCGTTTCATTGTCTCAATCGAATTATCCACATAGCTGGGTAAGCCATAACGTTTTGCAATGCTTTCAGTATTCATGTCGATAGTGAAGCTGACATCAAGTATGCAGCTCCCCACTTGATGAAAGGCTGATAATTCACCTGTAGACTCGTTAAAGTTGAAGAAGATTTTTTGTTTTTTTGAGGCTTCTTGCTCTGACATACTCGACGTACACAATTGAAAGCTAATCGCGTTGTACTCGTTAGCTGGTCCACCTGAATTGAAAGCGGGGATAAAGCGCTTTGGGTATTCAATTTTGGTTTGTTGAGCATCGTTGAATAAATAATATTCCGCTATGGAGTGAGCTTTGTAAAACGTCCCTATCGCTAACTTTGTAAATAAGTTGTATCTAATACCCTGTTCATTCACGAAAGCGGGAAAAGCAAAAGCATAAAATAGCAAGGTGATTAATGTGGCCGTTAAGGCAGAGTTTTTCTCGCTCATTTTTTGAGAGGCTGCGGCAAATACTTTAATATAAAACCATCTGCTAAGAATCAAAAACGCAAGCGTGGTAATCACTGTGAGCATTTTCCAGATAGACTGATTTACTATCTTAGATACGCCGCTATTAAACTTATTGTTCTTTCCTATGCAGTTATATTTGCCAATCTCTGTCCCTTGAGCAATGCTCTGTGTCATTTCACAGCCATACAATGAGTCTAATACTGGCTCTGTGAATCCAGACCTTCTTTCTTCATCTGTTTGAGACTGTATATATGCAGTTGCTTTAGAGCCAATAGACTCTGCATTAGCAAATTGTGGGAATAGGGTTAATAGAAGCAGAAATGCATAAGTTGAGAATTTCATTAAAGGTGGGCTTGTTTTAAAGTATTATACCATTTCAAGCCCTTCCTAATGACGCGTAATCAGCTTCGTTTGTAAGATGTTAAAGAAGAAATAAAGCCTGTGCTTAACTTGTTAATCATACCTATTGAGCCGATTGATAAAACATTTACGATTGTCATCATCCAACCTATAACCTTGATTCCCGCTTCTGCAAACATCATGTGTCCTCCGAGTAATTTAAGGGTGTTTTGCATAAAGTGCAGACAAATGCTTGTCGAAACCAATGTCACTATGAACGGTCTTATACACTCAATAAAGAATCCAACAATGTTGTCAAAGATACCGCCCCTTTCATAATAGAACGATGCATCTGTGAATACTAAAACGACCCTGATTACCTCCCAATTTATTGTATATGCAATAAGAGGCAGTATAGGGAAAACTGCAATGCTCACTGCAAACGCAAAAATATTCCTGCGCATTGCGGCGAAATTGTCAGCGTCATTCAGCCTCACGAAAGCGAAAAGGAAGAATGGTGAGAATTTGATGAGCGCAATAACAAAGTATTTTTGTGTGACCGCCATTGTGTAGAACGGCAATATAGTTACTGAGATAAGCAAAAATCTGTAACCATTACTAATCATGTCAAGTGTCAGGCTCAAAGACACAATGCTTGAACCAATACCTGCTGCTATGAAAGTTACTGTCTGTGCTAATGAGCTTCCAGCTTGGATTTTATTCGGCTTTCCAATGTTAGCTGCGCTATCGGTTTTAGGCATTTCAATTTTTGACTTGGCATAATCGTTAGCAATTTGCCCTGTAATAGCTAGGGTCAATCCGAACGCTCTCAAATCGCTAGCCGTATTGCTTAAGCTTGTTGCGTACAATTGATAACATTTGATTGGGTGAGTAACTGAAAGCTTGCAGCGTTTTAAGGCAGTAGAAGGCAATTCAAAGCCTATTCCTGCGCCCTGCTCAAAGTCATTGTGCATTCCTGCAGACGTACCATTATCGAAGATCAGCTTCTGAGTAATTGCTTCTGCATCAGTGATAGTTGGCAATGTTGCACGGTCAGTCTTTAAAAAGTAACTTCTGACGTATTGGCTAATGTTGACTCGGTTATTGTAGTCAGCTTCATATCCGTGCGCTCGTGCCCATTCATCATCTATGAAGAAATCCACTGCCTTTCTTTCTGAGATTTGCAAGACTTTAGTGTTGAAAAGGTTTTGATTGATGCTCGTGAAAGTAGTCTCTTCAACAAGATTCTGGTAATTGAAATAGAAATTTAGCTCCCCCTCTTTAATCATTTTTTTCAACTGGTCCAGAATCGAAGGACTTTCCAAAGCCGTGCTGAACGCATCGTTGAAGGCTAAAATTCTGTCACGATAAGTGTCTTCCAGTTTCTTTCTTGTTTCGTAGAGCTTTGTTTTGTAAGTCGCTAATGGTTCTTCGCCCATCACTTGCCAGTCGTTTCCCACGCATTCAATTGAACCTGTGCCTCTTGTCCCAATACCTTTATGTGCATCAATGTAGGTCTTTGCGGAAAGGCGCAGTTGTTTATTTTCGGCACATACCAGATTCAAAACTGTTACAGCCACATCGTCAGCTAGCTTAAAATCGTTTGGTAATTCTTTGAGATAAGTGTTCGCTCTCGTATCCATATAGAACATCACCATTACGTTATTTTTTATGTCTTCGTATTCAGCCTTCTTGTTTTCAAATGGGCCGTTACGCAGTTCATTTCTTAACTGGTTTGCAGTTGTTTCTACTGTGCGAATGTCAGCTTCGTCCCTGTACCTTTCGTTGTATCTGACTTCCTTTAGATAAGGTGTTGCTGCACCTGCATCAAGTTCTGATTTGAATACGGTCACTGGATCAAGCTTGAACAATAGCTCGCCGTTATCGCTAAATTTCTTAAATGTGAAGGTATTGTTTTCCTGTTTAGAGATGTCAGATAGCGAATTCGATACAACCCAATTCGCAGAATCACTCTTATTGAAAATGTCGTTGTAGAGTTGACTTGAAAGCCTCGCGACAATGGCTTTTGAAATTAATTGGTTTGACAATGCCGAAGCCGTAAAAGCGGCTTGTCCCTTTATCACATCATCTACTACGCCTGTTTCAGAGTCTTTAACCGTTGTTTCCAAATATCCCTTCTGTCTAACCCAACTTACCATTTGTATCAATTTCTGCTTTGCGATTTCAGATGTTACGTCAAGCCTTATAATTACTGCGTCTGCTATGGATAAAGAGTTTTTCTGTCCGACCATCCCTAGCCCAAATATCCCTACCGCCGCTATTGCTATGAATAGGTTATTCAAGAAGCTATATCTGGCTTTTACCTGTTCTCCATGATCATTTTTTGAGTCATGAAATTCACCCGTTTTCCAAGCTTTGAGGGCCATGATTAACCATATTATAATAAATATGGCAATTATTAGGTATGAAGCTAAATCTCTTGTGTATTGCTTGTCTCTTATAAAATGATCTTGGTTCGTTTCATCAAAACGTAACTGTGAATCTGTTTTTGTTTCCTGGATCTTTGCGTATTGTGCGTCTTGATCATTGCTTAAAAGAAGAACCCCTTCGCCCACTGAACTGCTCATTAGCTTCATAGCGATGTTTTCAGGGCAAAGCGTTGATGAATTTGGGTCTACTGTTCTGTTATCTGATTTGAATCCACATTCTGCTGCAGATGCTTGTGACATATACAGGAAAGGCAATAGAAGAAGAGCGAGAGCTAATTGACGCATTAGTAATAGGTTTGGTTTTCTAAATTATACCATTTGGCTTCGTGATTTCGGCTGATAAGCCGATTGCCTTTTTACCCATTTGCCATGCTCGAGGTGGATCTTCCACCATCTTTGGATAGGCAGTGTTTAGCTCTCGCTCTGCTCCCTACATCATCACATTGCATAGCTTGTGGAGCCTACTGAGCCGGGGAGACAAGCAAGCTTCTGGTGAGCTGTGCGAAACATCAGGCGTTGTTCGGTGGCCTTGTTCTCTGTTCTGAAGCTGTGATCCACATATTATTTCAAAATCGTTTTAATCGACCTCCTTGTACCTGATCGAGTTTGACTATCAGAAATGGCACGGGGGAAGAGCGTTTCCCTAAATATCCGATTTTTATTTTTTCCGAAAAACTTTATTTACATTTTCTAAATTACCTCTAGCCTAGAGAAACTAAGAGCTGCATCGATGTGCGAGCCTTTATGTGTTATTTATCAAAATCATCATTTCGAATTTAATATTTTCAGACTGAATAAAAAACTGTTTTTTCTTAATTTTGGTTGTTTGACAATGTTTTTAAAATCATTAAAGTTCGCTTCATCGAATCACAGGGATTCGAAAATATGAGGCAAACACAATGGCTAACGTATACCGCACAGAATATGAAGTAAAAGGTGCAGAGCAAGAAATTAAGAAGTTTGTTTTCGAGGTTTTAGGCGATGGTGCAACCGAACGTCAATATTTCGATATGAACAAGATTCTTCCCATGAATGGTCAAGACATGGATACCGTCTGGGGAAGCGAAAGTGAAGCATTCAATTTTCAACTGTGTCACATGAGTTTAACTAAGATTGTTTTTCGGTTTGATACTAATAGCGGTACACCTCACAACGTATGCTTTGCACTGATGAATAAATACTCTCATCTTACTTTCAATGTTCGTTCATGTTGTGAAATGCTTATTGAGGCGGTTCGTTTCGTGAAAGATCCCCGCTTTCAAGGCATTGGTTGTGAATGTCATGTGTGGAGTGATGATGGTGGAAAATGGAAAAAACACATAAAACATGAAGCCAAATATTTATGGGGTTATTCGAACAAGCCAAACCTTGAAAAACGTGGATTTGTAAAAATAGGAAATGCCTATGTAAAGGTTCATTACGGTGTTTCGCTAGAGGAACTGCGTCCACGCTTCAAGGTTTCCTAACGTTAATCGAAAAAGTACAACTCATTTGCACTACCTGAAATAGCTCTATTTCTAAAGGCTGATTGAGTTCAGCAGTGCAAGCCCGAAAAGTTAAAGTCTTTTCCGCTGGTTCATTCTGAATCCGTGCATCGCTCTGTGCGCGTGTGAAATATTTGGGCTCAAAAGCCAAGCTGCTTGGCTTCATTGATTCTGTAGTCAGTGATTGCGTTTCTACAATTGCAAAGCCATCAAATGAGATTGTTCTGTGTGACCTCTTTTCAGGGTCGGGCAGGGTAGCGAACCACTTCAAAAATCGTTTCAAGGTCGTAGCTAATGACCTGGAGTACTACTCCTATGCGACGCTTGAAAATCTGCTGAACAATGACCCTTCGACCGTCTACGAATGTCAGCCGATCATCGACTACATGAACCACGGCATGGATGGTGTTGAAGGCTTCATTTTTCAGAATTATAGCGAAGCTGGTGGCCGTACCTTCTTTACGAATGCAAACGCTATGAGGATCGACGCTGGGGTGTCTCTGGTGTTCGAGCTATATGGAAATGGAGAGCTGACTGAAGGGCAGTTCTATTACTGCCTCTGCTCTGTCCTAGAGGCTGCTGACAGGGTGAGCAACACCACTGGGCTTTACCCATCGTTCCTCAAGAAATTCACTGCTGCTTCGCTCAAGCCCATTGAGTTCAGAGGGTTTGACCTGAAGGAGCCCGTGGCAAGCAATGAGGTGTACCTGGGAGACGCTAACGAGCTGTTGCAGCGTGTGAGTGGTGACGTTCTCTATCTCGATCCACCTTACACCGCAATGCAGTACAGCAACGCATATCACGTCCTCAATACCATTGCGCAGAACGAGCATCCTACGATCCATGGGATCAGCGGTCGGCCTGAAGGCCGGAACGTTTCTCCATGGGCTAGCAGGCTAAAGGTAGAAGGTGAGTTTAGGTGTCTGGTTGAGACCGCTAATTTTGAATACCTGGTCATGAGCTATTCCAACGAAAGCATCATGCCGATGGATCTGATTGCTGATGTGATGAGTAGTTACGGCAATTACCAAAGAAAGGAAATGCAGTACAAGAAATTCAAATCACGTAAAGAAGCTGCTAATGAAATTTACGTGACTGAATATCTACATGTGTTGCACAAGAATAAATGATCTACTGTTTTATTAATATATTTGAGTAGGAGGGATTCCAAAATGGTTGCTACAGACGATTATGCAGTGTTGTTCGGTTTTATGAGCAGGGAGGAATGTGAAGCAGAATTAAAAACGCATAAGTCATCGTTCCCAATGTTCGCCGGGTTCAATAATAGGACTTCTGGTTTTATGATTCATCCTAAACGCAAGCCGATCTACGAAATAATTTCGAGATTAATGTTCGCTACGTGGAATGAATATTTAAGATTTGATAACGACTGCAGCGATGTTCGAGCAAGGTATCTTTGTGATGATATTTTTAAAAAGTGCTTTCGTCGTAAAGTTCAGGATTTAGAATTTGAGAAGATTTTTAAAGCTTTCAATAGGATCTACAAATCAGCCTTAAAGTCAAATAACCATGTTCCTTTTTTTAAAAACGTAAAAAAGAAATCTCATGATGCAAAAACAGACCGCTAACAACGCGGTTTGTTTATGTTGGTGTAAAGCCCTCGAGAGAGCTTTACCTTGCTTTCATCCCTTCGATTTCGTAGGGTCAGCGCTACGCGGGTAGGTGCGTTCTTCCTGGATGGTTCCATCTTCTTTGTGGATTTTCAGGGAGGCGGTTTTGCCTTCCAAAAATTCTACGGCTAGCTTGGTGATTTCTGCCTTTGTATCGGCAGTCTTCGACGCCCGTTCAGCACCTTGTTTCTTGAGAATCCAATGGTCGCCAGACTTTGTGATGTGGTAGTTATCCATGAAGCCTCCTATTTTTTGAGTCCAATCATTCGACGCATATCAGCAGTGATCGTTTGTTTTATTTTGCCGTAGTCCTTCCATGGGTCTTCCCCAAGCTCGCCAAGACGTTCATGGAGGTTATGTATGTTCCATATGTTCGCGGATTTAATCTCTTTCACCTCTTCTTTGAAGAGTGGCACCGACACTGGCAGTCCTTCGCGTGTGCGAGCAGCATAGGCATTGATAGTAGTAGCTCCTTTGCCGTTGCGCAGATAGTCGATGAAGATCTTGCCTACACGATTCTTTGGGCCTGATACGTCTGAAAAGCGATCAGGAATAAGCTTGGCCATGTGCTGAACAATCTTTTGGCTAAATACCTTCACAGTGTCCCAGTCGTCCTTGGGGGTGAGCGGAACCACGATATGGATTCCCTTGCCGCCGCTGGTCTTGATGAAGGACTTCAACCCCAGCTCATCGAGGATGGTCAGCGTTAAGGTTGTAGCTTCGACCATGCTTTTCCATGGCAATGCTGGATCAGGGTCGAGGTCCAGCACGAAGCGGTCAGGACGATCCAAGTCCGGTGCTTTCGCATTCCAGGAATGGAACTCAATGGTACTCATCTGCACAGCACCAACTAGTGCTTCAGCGTTGTTGATGAGCATCACTGATTCGCCTTCGACTGTCTCAATGCCTGGTATAGGTAGACGCTCAACGTTTTTCTGAAAGAACAGTTCTCCGGCTATGCCTTCAGGGGCACGTACCAAGGCAATGGGTCTGTCATGCAGTGTAGGAAGAATCCAATCAGCAACACTCACGTAATACTCTGCGAGCTGCATTTTCGTTGAGCCACTGGATGCGTCTATAACCCGGTCAGGGTGTGTGATCCGAATTTTGCCAGAGGTGGGCTTTGGGTCAGCTTTGACTGGTTTTTTCTTTGCCGTAGGCTTTGTTTTTTTGTCCTGTACATCCGATGCCGGCACTGGTGTTTCTTCGATTATTTCCTTGGCAGGTTTGTCGTTCCGTAAGCCGTGGAAAACCGAATGACGCACTGAACCATCCTTGGTGATTTCAGCGTAGGCGACCTCGGCCAACAGTTCCGGTTTAAGCCAATGCACGCCACGAGCATCTGCCCCGGTAGGTGGATTTACTACGGCGGGTTTGGAGGTCTCCAAAGGCTTTAGCTGCTCAAGGATGGTCCGTAGGGTGCGCTCGTTGAAGCCAGTACCCACTTTGCCGCTGTAGCGAAGCTCGCCGCTGTCCTTGTCATGCAGTCCAAGCAGAAGCGCCCCAAACGACGTTCTAGCCCCTTTGGGCTCGCTATAGCCAACCACAACGAATTCTTGGCGGTGCTTACATTTGAGCTTTATCCAGTTATCCGAGCGGCGGGATACATATGTACTCCCTGCACGTTTTCCTATCAAACCCTCCATGTGCATTTGACAGACAGAGGTAAGAAGGTCGCTGGCTTCTTCACCAAAATCCTCTGAGAACCTGATGATGTCGTCTTCGCTGCGTTCAACAACCTGGGCAAGGGCTGCACGTCTTTCTTCGACAGGAACTTCTCGGAGGTCTACCCCGTTGAGGTAGGGCATGTCGAACAGGTAAAAAACGATGGCTTGGCTCTTACCTGATTCAAAAGCATTTTGAAGGATCTGGAAGCTGGGTACGCCTTCATCGTCAGCCGCAATGACTTCCCCATCAAGCCATGCTGACTCGAGAGCCAGGCTTGCCAATGCTTCTGCTTGCCGGGGCAGCTTGGAAGTCCAATCGTGGCCGTTGCGGGTGAATAGCTTCACCTCACCGTTATCAATTCTTGCCATCATTCGATAGCCATCAAATTTGATTTCGTACCGCCAGTCTCCAGCGGGGGCCGTCTCCACAAGGGTAGCGAGCTGGGGTTTGATTAGGTCGGGCAATGGAGCTGATTTAGCCCCAGTAAGCTTGCCTGATTTCGCTCGTTTGCGTGGCTCCGGCACCTCTTCAACAGCTTTGGCCTTGGGCTGTTTTCCCCGCTTTTTCGGTATGATTGTGCGATCACTTAGAACTGAATCGGGCAGCTCTTTCACCACGTCAAATTCAGCCTCTGGCTTTGCTGCCGAGTCCTGGTGCTTGATGAGGAACCAAGGCTTGGATTTGCCTTCTTGGTGTGTTCTGACAAGGTTCCAGAGGCCGCCGAGCTTTTCGCCCTCAAGCTCAAATTTCAGCTTCCCCTTTCTGTACGATTCGACCGGATCACCGATGCATTTCCATATTCCCCGATCCCACACAATCACGTCACCGGCGCCGTAGTGACCTTCAGGGATATTCCCCTCAAAGGTGGCGTAATCAATTGGGTGATCTTCAACCTCCATTGCCAGACGCTTTACCTGGGGATCAAGGCTTGGGCCTTTCGGAACCGCCCAGCTTTTCAGAGTGCCTTCGATCTCGATTCGAAAATCATAGTGCAGACGGGAGGCATCATGCTTCTGGATACAGAACTGCAGGGCATGGTCTTCTGCCTTCTTTTTTCGGGTGCTTTTCTTTGCGCCTGAAGGTTCCGGGGTGGCATCGAAGTCACGTTTTTTGTTGTATTCGTCTAATGCATCGGCCATCACAACCCCTCCCATATTCTAAAGTTGAGAGGAACCGAACAGCCGACTAGTTCCAGTTTTGTGCCGATGATGGAGTGCTACCGAAACCTGTTCTGAATTTCTGAGCTTGGGTGGCATCACAACACTGCCACTTGAAGTTCTACGATGAGGGTCAGGATTTGAAAATTGCATGCCTAGGATGGGGATCGCTGATATGGAAGCCTGGTGCGTTGCCTTTAGCTTCAGACTGGTTCAGTGACGGGCCTGAATTGCCTATCGAGTTTTCACGGGTTGGTGACAGTGGAGAGCTTGCAACCACGATTTGCCTTAACGCGCCTCCCTGCCAAGTGTTATGGGCAGTGCTAGACGTGAAGTCGCTCGATGAGGCTGTGCAGGCCCTTCGTGAGCGTGAGCAAATTCCTGATGACAGAGCGGATGGTGTTGGTGTCTTCACAATCACTAGCTCCACTGTAGGAGTTCTCGGAAAGTGGGCTGCTGACCGTCAGTTGGACGCCGTAATCTGGACTGACTTGCCTCCACGGTTTGAAGACGTTGAAGGCTTGATACCCTCTCTCGATGATGTGCTTTCGTACCTGATCTCCCTGGATGGTAAGACGTTGGAACACGCCAAGGCGTACATGGAAAACGTCCCAGACCAGATCGATACGCCGTACCGGCGAGAGATTAAAAAGCTTGGGTGGGGCTGATGAGTAAGGACAGCAAGACACTGCTCGTTGGGATCTTCGATCAGCTTCGTGTGTTACGCGCAAAAGTCTCTGAAATGGAGTCGTTCGTTGAGACCGAGGTTGATGCTCTGCGTGGCAGTCAGACTGTCGATGTGGATGACTCTATTCACCTGTCATTCATGAAGCTTCAAGACCAGATAGGCGAGATGGAAGAAACCCTAGCAACGATTGCTGAAGCCACAGGTGAGATTCCCAAGCTGTGATTGAAGGAGAAGGTTTATGTGTGGTCGATTCGTGATGTTCAGAAGCCTTGATGAGTATGTGCAGGAACTCGACCCCCAAGGTGATCTGTTCGCCAAGGTGGATAAGACGCCCATTGGCCGCTACAACATCGCTCCCAGCACTGACGTTCCTGTCATTCACGCCGAGTCTGACGGCCCGCAGATCTCGCCCGTGCATTGGGGTTGGAAGCGCGAGGTGTCTTGGCCGAAGCCAAAGGTTGTGCAGCCGATCAATGCCAGAATCGAAACCATAGCTCGTGGTCGATTCTATAAAACGCTTTTCCCTGACCATCGGGCGCTGATTCCAGCGGACGGTTGGTATGAATGGGTCAAGATACCTGGTGATGAGAAGAAGCAACCGTTCTTCATCAGGTTGAAGACTCGCAAGCCTATGTTCTTCGCTGGACTGGCCCAGGTAGAGCCAGGTCCTTCACCTGATGAGCCACCGGGCTTTTTGATCATCACTGCTGATGCTGCAGGGGGGATGGTAGACGTTCATGACCGTAGGCCAGTGGTTCTTTCTCCCGAGCTTGCGCGGGAATGGCTTTCCCCAGGTCTGACGAAAGATCGGGCCAAGGAAATCGCCCGCGACCTTGGCGAACCTGCAGAGGATTTTGAGTGGTATCCCGTCTCAAAAGACGTTGGCAATGTGAAGAATAAAGGCGAGTATCTGATTAAGTCGGTCACATAGCTCATGTACCGGCACCCTATGCCAAAGACGGATTTTGATGATGAATGTAGGTTGCTATCTTCCTCCTACCTTTTCTGAGTTCTGCGCAGTCCTTAGAATCAACCCAGTGCCTGCTGATTTTGAACCTAATTACGCTGGATTTCAGGTAGCCGAGCGTCGAGGTGAGTGGGTGGTAGATGATGTGGTGAAGCTGGTGATAGACATTACCCTCGTTGAAGTCGGACATGTTCAAGCCTTGGTCTCCAAAAGTCTCAATATTGAAGAAATTCTAAAAAAATCCGATAACATATATACATTTAAAAAAAGCTTTTGGTTCTTGAAGTCTCTTACAGAAGAAAAGATTCAGACAGATAGTTCAGCCAAATTTGATTGGAATAAGATAAAGTCTTATTTTCGAAGTTTTAATCGAGCACGTAAAGCAGGTGAGGATTTAGAAAATAAAAGGTCACGGTTGTTGAGCTTGATGAATCTTCTAGAAACGAAGTACAAAGCAGAAAGTGAGCGCAAGATACTTTCTCCTCATCGTAATATACTTCTGAAAAGAAAGGAGCTTGCTCGCAATATTTTCCCGCACAATATCGTCGATGTTTATAATCGTGCACAAGCATCTTCAAAGACATTAAGAACCATAGATAAAGGAGTGAGAGTGCAGATTGGGCTAGGGGTTGACAGTACGTTTATCCCTAAAAAGATCAATCGTGAATCTGTGGTGCTGGACGACAAAACCACTCCAAGCAAGAAGGTCGATAAAAGTATGTTGTATGTTGCGGGTTGGAGCCTTAATGGCGAAGAGCTTTGAAGTAGTAATGATTGAGTTGTTAAAATAAAAACCTTAAAGGCAAAATTTGCTAATTCCATTTGGTATAATTTAACTCACAAGCAAACGTAAATTTCCATGAGTAAAATTAAATTCAAATCTGATGACGAATATTTAGCGCATTTCGAATGGTTGTTTGATTCTTTAAGGCACATAGCCTCTGAATATGGTTACAGTCAATCGGGTTTGACCTTCAAAGATTATTCAGGCAAAACAGTAATTTCATTGGATTGCTACAATGTGAAACTAGATTCCATGGTTAACTGGGATGTGGTCAAAGACGTAGGAATCGCTGTGAGAAGATTCAATGACAAAGAGGTACTGCTTTACCGAGGCGAGACAGTCATAACTCATAAGCAGATAAAGTATCTAAAAGAAATGGATGCGCATAGGGTTTAGTCTTAGATTTTTATTTTATAATTCTGGATCTTCCACACGTCATTAAATTCATAGCTACTGTTCACAGGGTTGAATTGCATTTACCATCTATCAAATTCAAAGCCTGGGATGGATCTACATGGATGACAAGCATCAGGAAGACTGGGAGTCTGATCAGGCTGATCGTGACGTTCCCCGATACCGGAATCCTCAAGAAATCTGTGAAGATGAATTGCTCGATGCTCTGCTGGGGCTCACTGCATTCGGCTCTGATCGAAACCTCGTAACACAGGCTATGAATCTCGCTACCGTAGACCCTTTCATCATGGGGCTGGAGCTTGAATACCACCGGCATTACTACGAAGGCGAGGCCACTCCCCAAGAGGAGCGTTTCCTTGCTGCGCAGTCACAAATGTGGATTTTCTCGGCATATGAGTTGTTGCGAACTTGGATAGGTAAGGCAAAGGGATACATTACAGCCGCCGACAACGGTGGGTTGGCCTACAAGGTTGAGCGAGCAGGCAAAGACTATGGATATGAGAATCCAACTGCTCAAGAGCGGTCAAAAGAGATTCAGGGCTTAATTGATGACCCTGCGTTAGTGGAAAAGCTTAAAGATGACCTGAATAAAATCCGATTCATATTTTTACGGCTTGAGACCATTCGTGTCGCCCTCGCGAAGCACCATATGCCAAAACGTGAAAAGGTCATTAGCTCATTCCTGACTTTTGGAATGATCAATCGAGAGTGTGGCTCTCTTGATTACCAAATGAATAATGGCATGTCTATTATTGGTAATATTAGCCGCAGAGACATTGCTGATGATTTGCGTGCGATTCCAATTCTTGAGTCTCAATCTGATGAGGAATATGAATCGTTCAAGATTTTCATGAGGGGTATCACTGATGAACAATCAGCAGAATTTTTCAAGGATATGAAAGGTGAACTATGAAATACGTTTTTGAGGTAGAGCCTAACCTATTGCTAGATCAAGACTTTTTCATTGATTCGGAAACGGCTTTTTCTAGTGCCTTGAATTGTGCTTGTGCCTCTGTTCAATCTGTTTTGTTTGATTATCCTGTGACCGTAATATGCATAGATAAAAGGATTGAAATATCGTGGGCTGATATTGACTCGCCATTTACCCTTGCAGAATGCAGTTTGCTGGTCAGTGGATCGTTTCGTGATGCAAATGGAAAGCTCTATCCAGAGTTTAAGGGCATTGGCGAGAAGTCAATTTGACAGCTTTCTCCGGCAAGGTTATGCCTGTACTTTAGGGAATGCCAAAAACTGAAGGGAGCCGTTAAGCTCCCTTCATACGTGCTGGGCCGTCAGCTTCACGCCTAATGCATTCACCAGTTTCAACACTGTGTCATACCGGGGCTTCGCACCTGGTGCCAACGCTTTGTACAGGCTCTCACGATTGATACCAGCATCCTTAGCAAGCTGGCTCATGCCACGAGCCTTGGCGACTTCCTGCAGAGCGCGAAGGAACACGTCAGGGTTTGGGTCTTCCAAAGAAATGGTCAGGAATTGAGCAATCTCGTCCTCGTTGGTGAGGTACTGGGATGCATCAAATGCTTTGAGTTCTCTCATTTTACGTCTCCTTGCTCGATCTCATCGAGGATGGATTTGGCAAGCTTGATGTCTCGTTTCTGTGATGACTTATTGCCGCCACACAGTAGCAGGTAAACGACCTCGCCACGGCGCGTGTAGTACACACGGTATCCCGGCCCGACGAAGATCCGCATTTCGCTGATGCCTTCGCCCACCGGCTCACAGTCACCAAAATTACCCGCCTCTGCACTCAAGATCCGAGAAACGATCCGTAGACGTGCCTGTACGTCTTTCAGACCTTTCAGCCAGTTATCAAATTCATGGGTAGTGATGATTGTGTTCATGAAGCAAGTGTAGCCGAACGGCGACACTCCAGCAACGAAAGGATGATCACTTTTTGATCAGTTATGGTGGTGCTTCTCTCTGATCATATCTTCCAGCTCGTTCTTCCTGTCATTGAGTGCCTGGAGAGCCTGTACAGCATCACGAGTCACCTTGTCGTGTGTCATGGACAAAACCAATGCAGTGGCTAAACCCATTTCGACGCAGGCGAGTAGCCCGCCTTCATATCCATAATTGCTGACACCATAGAGACCAATATTTTCAATCAAAGTCATGCCCTGGTCATCGTCAGTGAATCTAGTATGAAGAGTCACCGTCTTCGGATTGGGGTGTGCGCCAAAGTCGATGGTGCTTTCGTATAGCGCATACATCCAGGCACCCAGTACAGGGTCATGCTCATCCACGAGTTTTTGAGCGTCTTTCATAGGTTTATTGAAAGCATTTTTGCAGGCTTTGAAGCCCTCTGATGAGCTGTTACGACCTAACCATATGTCACACAGGGAATCGTTCTTCGACATCAGCAGTGCGTAACAAGCGGTTTCCAGTGCCGTGCGTAGAATGGGGAAAATCCCTGAAACGTGGCCTGTCAGGCCAATGCGAAACCCGGTCATCAAAAGAAAACGGGCGTTGATTCGCAATAGGTGGATTATCTGATTATCGATCTCGACGTTCGGGCCGCTCACATGCTGATTCAGGAACGAATCGAGGTCGTCCATCATGGTCAGGAACGGGGAACCTGCTTCAAGGATCTCTTCTAGGTTTTCTGTCCCGGCAGTGAGGTAGGCACGGAATGAATCATCACCATTGCTTCTGATCATCAGACCACCTCGTCTGGCTTGGACCTACGCAATTCAGCTTGGTATTTTTCAGCCTCCGCTTCGATCCGTTCTATGGTCCAACCGTTCTCTAACCACAAGGGTTCGAGGATGACTGTGAGAGCAGCATCTGCCTCTCGAAACAGCTCAATGTCATCGTTTAATCTGGTGACGATTTCATCAAAACCACCTGCGTAAAGAACGTCCATATTTTCGCGGAAAAAGGTATGGGCGAGGTAATTACGGCGCTTGTTGGATCTGCGAATCAGGTCATCAAAGGCTTGCGGTACGGTCATCACTTTTCTCAAGGAATGGACCAGCGCGCCAAACGTCTTGGAGAAATTACCGTCAAAAAACTCTTCGTATTCTGTGTCAGTCCATTTGGATTTTTTACTAGGTAAAAAGTCCAGGAAGAAGATGGCGTTCACTATCCCATGCTCAAGCACCTGGGCCATATGCATGGCTGCACCGTAGTAGGCGCAGACCTCTTTAAATTGGAGGGCTTGAGGGTCAATTTCATCCATGCTGACGTTCCTAATTGAACCGTTTTAGAAATTCGTTAAGGTCACGTTCTGGACGTACACCTTTGACGCTAACCAACATCAAAACTCCGATTAATCGAGCCTCCGAAGTAGCGATTTCAGCATCCCCAAATTCTCTCCTTACGACGGGCAAAGCATGCTCCAACCACCCATTCAGAATCTCTATAGGATCTTCCTTCATGCATCCGGCGTCGAGTTCGCGTTTCTCGGTCGGGGTGATGGCTCCGAATTCTTCTGCAAGGTGGAAGGTTTGAAGGATCAATGCTCGCGCCATCCCGTGATTTTCCGGCATTTGACTGTTGGAAAATAATGCAATCCAATTCGGAAAGTGCATCCGTGTGAGCTTATTAAATTTGTCTGTTTTGGATTTTACCAAGACAACAAAAATGATAATTCCGGCCACGATTGCACCGATCAAATATTCCATTGAAAACCTCTTATAGATCCATGTAGTGCGGCGTATTTTACTTGTTTGTAAGTGGTATGCTTTTCGCGCTATCGAAAAATATCCTCGTCCATTATGCCGTTGAATAAACTGCCTTGGTAACGCTCTGCATAGAGCAGTGTCGTAACGTACCGATCAGCGCTATGCGTTCCGTTCAGCTCAAGAGGGTGGGCACCATCAGTTGCGAAAATGTTGCTTGGGTCGTGGTCCTGGATATCGTCCTCGGAAATCTTCCTGTACACAGGCTGGTAGATTGTCCCATGGTCGGCCCGCAGGTAGTACGTTGGGTACTTCGTTTCCTTGTCGAGAAGGATTGCACCGGCAGTGAGTCGAGCGGGGCCGTTTACCGTGCGAACCTTGCCATCTGAGAGTTTGTAGGTGCCATTTCGAGTGTGAAGCTCCATCACGAACTCATCCATCGACCAAAGCGGCTTGCTGACAGGTATGCCCTTGCTCGTGATGTAAACAAGGAAAGCATCAGACAGGGTTTCTGATGACAGCGAGCTACCATCAATGAACTCAACAACTCCACCGGCCAATGCCCGTTCAAGGTCAGTGGCTGCTACCAGTAGTGGTTTCAAAGAATGGTCAGCGGCTTTTGCACGATCCACAAGGTGCAGCATGTTCAGATCGTCCTGTCCCGAGGGAACCCTATCGGTACGTTGGACCAAGAAAGACTCTTTATAAATACCCCGCCAGCTATCCAAACACTCATTTTTGGAATCCCAGATGACAAGCTGGTCTTCCAGTTGCAGGGGAAAGCCGGTTGAGCGCAGTGCCTCGATTAGCATGTGCAAAGGTGCGAAATAATCACCGTCCTTTTCTCGAAAGCGAACAATCAGCCCTTCATCTTTTCCCACGATCAAGCCATCCAATGACCAGTGACCGATTTCAGCCGTTTGTCCCGTCCAAACCATAAGAGAGATTTCGGAATGCTTGGGGATGCCGTGTGCATCAAGCTTGATCAAAGCGTTCACTTCCTCCTGGTTAAGATCACAGGGAGGCGGTTGGCTCGAAGATTTTTGACGTGGAGTTTTCTCAAGACTGTCGATGATTTTTTCATAGCCGTCTTCCCCTGTGGAGAAGCCACGGGACTCACAGAATTCTTCCCACTCGCTCATTTTATTTGGCCTTGGCTGGGTAGCGATGATCGAATAGGCTGCTGTAGCTACCATACAAGCTTGTGAAGCTATCCCACGAGGTAGCTCCGCTGGCGACGTAGAATGTCAACACGGTCTCTTTGCCCATGGGCTTTGGTTTCGTCAAAACCTTATTTGCTAGATCCCAGTATTGTCGAAGCATCTGGTCATTAGCTTTTCGCGGGATAGGGTAACGTCCAGCCCATATGACTGACTCTTGATAGAACCGCAAAATGCGTTTCTCGTTGACGTTGCGTTTCATGCCAATAAGGTTGGCCAAGTCATTTAGGTCGTGAATCTCGGGAGCCTGTTCACCACGGCTCACAAGGACTGCTTTCATTATGACTTCTAGGGCAAGGCCACAAAGCATGTGGTAGACAGGAAAGCATGCGGTGGACATGCTGAACCCATCCCCCAAGCCAAGCTTGTCAGTGACCTCTTTCGGATTGTCGCTGCGCATTGATAACCAGATTGCACCAGCCGATGCGTGCAGGTCGTTAGCCCGGTTCAGCCAATGATTTCTATGGCTTCGGTCCTCGACAAGCGTGGGTGGTTCGTAGTCCTCGTAGTCTATGCCAGTGATTTCATATCGCATGGTCAGTCCTTTGATGATTGAGCAAAGAGTCAGGTTGGCAGTACGCCATCATGCTATCAGGGAACATCAGGCAATGGTGTGGCTTATGGCGTAATTCAACGTTCGAAAAAGATTTCAAAAAGAAAATGATATAATTGTTCATATAACAAACAGATCTAATATGAAGTATACAAAAGACGAAGAAAGGCAAGCGCTGGCCCGAAGAAATCAAGCATCCGAAATAGATGCGGAACAGCAAGTCAAAGATATTGATGCAATGCTTGCCAAGAAAGGTTTCGCTAAGAAACTACCTGAACCAAATCCAGCACCTAACATTGAACAACAAGGAGTTATCAGCGGGGGGGTGAATGTTAAACGCGCAGTTCCTTTAACAAAGCTGTCTAATGAAGAGGAAGAAGAACAGCTACCAGTGGATGAATTCGTTTCTGCTCTACTGAAAATAGGTAAAAAATACGATAGAAAAGTAATGCAGAAGAAAGACGACATTCATGACGGCGTAGACCTTTTCTTCATCAAAGTAGGGCAAGAACGCGCTATTGATGTGAGTGTAAAGCATAGTGGTGATATACGATTCAATGAGGGCGATTTGAATTGTCAGATGAATCAAGACATTGTAAGAACGGTAGCTCCTTTTAAATTTCACCAGCCTGACACCGTGCTTGAGGTGTGGGTAGATGATTCTAAAAAGACTGCAGAAGCAATTGCTGCGCAAGAAGAGTTCATTAAGAACACCATTGGTACGTTGATAGAGTCTGGCGTAAGCCTGGATCGTATTATTTTAAAAAACGAGCAATTCAACTCTATTCTTGCAAAGTACAAAACAGACGCACAGGCAGCTAA
This sequence comes from Pseudomonas sp. FSL W5-0203, assembly GCF_001896155.1. Lineage (NCBI taxonomy): Bacteria > Pseudomonadati > Pseudomonadota > Gammaproteobacteria > Pseudomonadales > Pseudomonadaceae > Pseudomonas > Pseudomonas sp. FSL W5-0203. The sequence continues at coordinate 11,163 of NZ_MPOR01000048.1, read as the reverse complement.
TCCAGAAGAATCTGCTGTAGCTGGTGTTAATGTTGTGAGTCAAAACAAGCCTGTTGAAAAGCCAGGTGAACCTGCTGCACCAGTGGCTGAATCCTCTCAAAAGGTCGCTCAACCAAAAGAAGAAATTCCTGCGGAGCAGAGCGCCGATGTAGTGAAAGATAGAATTGAAGAGATCTTTTTGGGCGAAGGGTTATTCAGGAGGGGAGATTCTATATTGGATATGATAAATAGAGGGGTAGAATTAGATAAAACAGAAGGGCTAAAGATTAAAATATCACAAGATGGCAGTACCTTTAATGTCACAAAGGTTGGGGGTGATGCGAGCATTCCAGATCGAAATTTTCAATTTGATACTTCAAAGATGCCTGATGCTGAAGAGTACAGAAGGGTCTTCAATTCGCTTGAAGGTCAAGGTCAGTTGGCAATCATAAGATCAGGTATGAATCTCGAAAATTTTGTTAAGCAAAAATCTTATCTAAAGAAAAATGGGATTGATTTGTCATTTTCAGATGATTACCAAGACGTGGTTGTTTCGAAAGTAAATGGTAATACAAAAGAGAGGGAGACATTTCCTCTGAGTAGCATCGTAGTTGGGACTTCAAAATTAGGGGCGGGGTTGTTCAACGCACTGAATAATATTTCAAGCGCAGATAATCAGTTTAAAGAAATAAAGCCAAGCAATGCAGCCAAAGCAGCAAACGCGGATGCTTTGTTTGAGCCAAAAACTGTGGATGTGGAAGAGAGGCAAACAAGTCGAAGAAATAAACCTTCGATGTAAAAATAATAAGAGAACCTACGGGTTCTTTTTTTTGCGCATAATTTGATGACTGCTAAATGGTATAATTAAAGCAATAACAAACAAATCTAAAATGAAGTTTATAGACAAAATCAAAGATAACCTCAAAGAGGTTTTTGGCGGAAAAAAAGACACGGGATTCTCAGAGAATACAGTAGATGTAATTCAGTCTTTTCAAGATGCAGATTCTACACCTAGTGTCATCAATGATTTGCCTGAAAATCAAGAACAATATAGCGATGATATATTAAAGGCTTTCGCAGAAGAATCTAAGACGTTTGGTATGGGAAGCAATAGTCAAACTAAATATGATTATTTGACTGATACAGATGGGGCATTTCGTGACAAGGTTATTGCTAGTATAAATGTTAAGCGAGTACCAGAGTCAGAGCTGGCTAAAAGCCCCGAAAATTCTATGGTCGAGGCAAAAGATTATCTAGCTGAATTAAAGGTGATTCTAGAAAAGTACAATATGTCAATTATGGAGTTTTCTAATTCCAAGATTAAGATAGCGGATGAAAGTAATAGAACACAATTTGACCTCAACAGAACAGGTGGGGTTAGATTTTATGTAAATATCAATGGTCCGTGGGTTCAAGAGGTTGTTGACTTTGAAGCAAGACATAATTATACGGGAAATAAAAAAAGCATTGAGCTTTCAACAGATTCAGATTTAGTAAGCCATGAAGAACGTAAAAAATATTTCGTGTCATGTTATAAAACGCTTCATGCTGCAGGTATCGATCATAAGAGAATTGTCATTCTTGATAAAGATTTCAGATACCTTATGGATGAGTTAAAGCCTAAAATCGAACCTGTCAAAGTTGATGCGGAATCAACCAACAACGCAAAACCAATGAATTCACAAGCTCCACCCTTAACTGCAGGAGTAAGAACAATCACTGCACAAGAGGCTTTGGAACAACGCACCTTGAGAATATTAAGATATTGCGGTGGTGATTTAGAATATTTAGAGAGTAAAAGTAAAGTTTTGGCCAGTGAGCATAATTTAGAGATTGGTTTTAGTCCAGATGGCGATCATGTAACTGGTTCAACAGTCGATAAAAAGTTATCCGCAACTTTTCTCACAAAAACTGTCGAGAAAGGAGAGAGGTATATTCATGAGTTAAGCATGAGAGAAGTAGGCAATACAATTCGTAGCATTGTTATGAATTCCAAAGGGAATCTGTCCACATTTGAAGATTTAACAGGAAAGGCTTCAAATGATTTAAGTATTGATATTTCAATTTCACAAGATTCTAAAAATATTGTTGGTGAAAAAGCGAAAGACGGAAATCTACACAAAGTATCATTAGAGCTAAATGGCATTAATGGAGGTAAAATTCTTTCAGAAATGCACAAGCTTGAAAAGAATGAGCAAGACGACCACACGGTGAGGGAGGCAGTTAAAAGGGGGTACAAACCATGATTTCGATGAAGGGGCTGTTCTCCTTCTTCGTACCTAACCAAGCTCAAAGGCCAAGAAGCAAGGAGGCTTCCAAAGCTGCAGATGAGCTGGTGGCGAAGCCTGAATTCCTCAATAGATGTCGAGAACGTTTGATCAGCACCATGATTCGCTCGTCACGGTCCTTGCCGCTTGTTGTTTCCCATGACGGTGAAGAGGTGACAGCCACGGCCAACGGCTTGGCGTCTGTTCTCGTGAAGGGCAAGGGCTTCTGTGTCCTTGACGTGCGTACCCAGTCTGCAGAGCTAGCGCTTTCCCTGATACGGGATGTGCATCATGAATTCTCAGTGGGAGCTACGAACGAAGGTCAGATCATTCTCTCTTTGTTAGCTGATGAGTCTGTGACGCCTGAAGGGGGACTTGTACGGCTTATCACTGACGTAATCCACGCTGCGTGCATCGATCTGCCTGACTCGGTGCTGGAAGCTGGGCGTGACGATGTGGAGGGTCAGGTTTATGCTGTGATTGCGCGTAAGCTTGCTTCGACGCTAGGGCAGTACTTCGCTGATAATCAGCGCATACCGCTTTCTGTAGCGCGCCATGAAGCCTTAAAAACACCTCACCTGGTGGGTGATGAAGACTTGAAAAGCTTTTTGGATAAGAAACTACAGAAGAATGCAGATGTTCTATTCGATGAACTTTACACATTTGATACGACAAGCACCTACAGAAAAGGCGATTAAAGGTCGCCCTGTAAATCTGTAAATATCTCGGCTAGCACTGATTTGTTCGTTGGAAATTTAAGGCAGATTGTTAGAATTTCCATGGGTTGTCTGTATTCCCATTTGACCTTCGAATAACCCATCTTGAAAATAATCCTGTCCAGCTCGAATAGATTTTCTACAAAGTGAGTGTTGATCTTGTTGTTTTCGAATTGGGTGTACTTAAAAATACTATAATAGTCATCCATGTGTTTTACGAATGCCTTTACCTCTTCAATGCACATTTTCCATTCGGATGAGCCGGGTTTGATTTTTGTGTAAGTCCTAATCATGCTAGTGACAAACATTAGAGATGCACAGGTTTCGATTGGTTGTTTCAGAAAATTGCTTGTGATTATTTGATCAAATGCAGTGCAGTATTTATCCAGCGGGGCGCCTAGTTTCTTCTTAATCCCGAAGTAAGATTTATCTTCTGGTGGAGGGTCGGAGTTAAAAATTTGATCTAGGATGTCAACGTTCGGATTGGGAATGTCTTTTTCATCATCACCATTTATTCCCGTATCTAGGTTTTCCATCATTTGATGTATTGCGTCTTCATCATATTCGTCTGTCATAATAGTCTCGCTATATTTGTTGGTATTGAAAGGATTTTCATTAGTATTTGTTGAGGTTTGGTGGCCATTAGAAAGGCTCTGTATGACTTGGCTTTTTTATTCAGATACGTTTCATTGTATCTAGCGAAAAGGTGCCCATACCTTTTCAGAAATGGTTCATAAGTGATTAGCATGTCTTTATGAAGTGAGGGGTGTTCTGTCATGTAATCTAACGGGTATCTAAGCCATTCCGGTTTATTCACGTAATGCGTAAAGTATCGGGCATAGTTTTTCTTTAGCAAAAAAGCGATGTATTCATTAATGCTGTTTGGTCTAGCCTTTTCAGCCCACTCATCGAATTGGCATAGTTGAAAAGCGTCAAATGCCAGCCAGTTTTCTTCATTCGTAGTGAAGTTGTTTAATGATTCTTCGTTTTGAATCTGTGCCCAGTCATGTCTGATTCGGAATCTATGATCCGTACAACGGCTATTGGCTCTATAGCCGCTGACATTCAGTGCCTCAGTAGGAAAAGCATATAGCGACTTTAGGAAGCCTTTCAGGTCTTTCTCATAGAACCACTTCAAACGAAAAGCGAAAGGTTTGTTAGCCAAACGTTGTGAGTAATCGTCAAAGATAAGCGCGTTGATTAAATCGTTGCGGGTCGGGCAATTCGAAAAGAAAAGTAGAAATTCAATTTCTTTGTTGTACTTGTAGAGAATGAAAGGATTACTCAGCTCTGTGTAATTTTTGGCACTATTGATTTCGTCAAGTGTATTGGGCTTTGGATCGAAATCGAAAGTCTTGCTGTAAAGCAATTCGTTCAAATCATTGATCGGAATCTCTCGACCTTTAGTTAGGCTGGCTTTAAACATATTGGCATTGTTTGTTTTTTCTTCTCTAATTATACCATTTGAGCGCGCCGAAACTTTACATATAGGATAAAGAAAATCAGGCATTAAGCCTGATGTTTTTTGTTTCTGTAAATGATTAGGTAGGAGAGGGTAATTGGTACTGCGATGTAAGCAATTGAGCCGCAAATAATTTGAGTTAAATTTGTTTTTTGAGAAACAACCTCTAACCAATTTATGAAACTAAAATTGCCCATGGAATGGCTCATGAAAATTGAGCAAGCTATCAATATAGCAAGCGCAAGCATTGCAAATTTTATGAAGCGTTCAATTTTATAGTATTTGGCATAAGCTTGGATTGTAGAGGGTTTTGAATTTTGCATAATTTTTAAGTTTGTTTTTATAGATTATACCATTTTTTAGGAGGATTCTTTTAGGAAGACGTTACTGAAATATGCGAGGTCTTTGAGATTTGATTTGGGGTAGTGTGCAAACACCTGGCAAGTGATCGCATCCACTGCGACCATGCAATGCAATTCTCCTAATCGGTTTTCAATTGAGACGAATAGCTTATGTGTTCTTGTTTCCATATCTTGCATTAACTCTACAAATCCTTCCTCTCCATTTGGGATGTATTTGATTACTGTGTTTTCAAGGTCTTTTGTTATTGAGCGTAAACCTTGAAGAAGATCTGTTTGGCTAATCTTGATGGCCGTTTCTGAAGGGCTCCTGTACGGCATGAATTTCCTATACGCTTTACTGTAGTCTTCGTTAGTAAAAGAATCCCAAGTGTCGTAATTCACCACAACCTTGAAAAAGCGGCAAAGGTGTAGCTTTAAATATTCTTCATTTTCAGATTTGGCGCTATGGCTAATGTCGAATTCAAAACAGCAGTAGTGTTCGTGTTCTATGCGAATAGCTTCAGGTGCTGTAATGCAGATGTGTCTTTCTAGTAATAAGTCTCTAGTGAAATGCACCTGTATCTTTGTACTGAAACGTTTTCTTTGCGAAGTGTAAATCATAAGCTCACTTGTGTTTGCTTGGTGCAGCTTCGCTAGAGTTTGGATAAGATTCTGATTGATTGATGGCTTTCCGTTTGCTGTGAAGTCTTGAAATGTGAGTCTCGTGGCTGGCTTTAATACGTGAATGTTTGAATTCGGCATGTGAAGGATTTTATTTATTTAACGTATTATACCATTTTGGCAAAGCGCATTTGTTATAATGACAAAAACAACTGTGTACAATATGAATGAATTAAATTTTAACGAACCAACAGTGCAGATTGATTTACCAGATCTTTTCGGTACGGAAAAGTCAAAAGAGAACGTCGCGGAAAGAACTGACTCACTGATTCAGACTTTAAGCTCGATAACTGAAAATCGTGGCTTGAATGCATCGCTGGTAGGAATCAAGCTTCCAGCACCAGCACCAGCACCAGCACCAGCACCAGCACCAGCACCAGCACCAGCACCAGCACCAGCACCAGCACCAGCATCCACCGCTGCGCATTCAGTTGCGTCTGTTGAGGCTACGTTAGGCATCGAGGAAGATGAATGGCCTGTCGTTGTGCCTGATGTGATTGTGCCCTTGGGTGTGAGCGAGTCCTATGAGCCTCTAGGCATCGTCCAGGTAGAGGAAGAAGTAAGCTTAGACGTAGCTATAGCAACGCCGCCGGCTACGCCTGTGGAAGAGAAGGGCGGTTCCCTGGCTGATTACAAACGCTGGGCTCTTGAGTACAAGAAAGAAGAAGAAGCGCTTTTGCGTGATGCTTTTAAAACTGCACGGATATTAGTCAGTTACGATTTTGACCCTACGGCAACAGAATTCGATTATTTAGAGAATGTGCTGAAAATGGCTCTTATCAAGCGTGGAGTTTACAACGAATGTAGATATGAAATTTCCAAGCGCCTGTTTGATCAATTCATTAGCGAGTGAAATCCTTAAATTAATAAAAGCCCCATGTGGGGCTTTTTTATACTTCAAGCCCGAGCAGTTTCATAGTGGCTTGTACGGTGGCAAATGTATGAACCAAATCGACTATTAATGTAGAAGCGCAGAGCTGTCCCATGACACCGATGAAGCTGCGTTGTCCTGAACCTGTAGCCATTTTATGAAGGGCAAATAAAGCATTCACGAAAAACAGAAACCCAATCATCTGAAGGCCAGATATTATGTTTTTAAGGTTTCCTTCTAAACCGCCAGCATTTTGCGAGTCAATCATTGATTTCACTTTGTCAAATGTCGGTCCAGATATTTGACTGCTTGCAACACTCCAACACATATCTTTGTTTTTACCGATCTTCCAATCTTCAAGTGTATCTTCATTTGTTATATAGCAGGCTCCCTTGGATTCTGAATTGAAAGTTTTAACAGCCGAATCTACAGTGGATGTAATGTTGAGCATTAGCACACCAATGATTAGTCCGAATATCATTTTATTTTTTACATCGTGTTTGCTCCCCGCGCCCACTTCTGTGTAAAGAACCATATTTTTAAAGGCTATGACTACAAATATTAGTCCCCCAAATACACTGATGGTTTTTGTTAGCCAGATTATTATTGAAATAAAATTCTGATATTCGTCCCCGTTGGGATTATCTACATCTGCGTCATATGCATCGTCGTTGTCATCAACTCCGACAAATCCGCTTGAATGTTCTGATATTGATTCACCTGTAATCGGTTCTGCGTAGCTGAGAGGTACTGTCGTTAAAGTAATAGCTATGATTGCTGAAAAAAGCATCAGCCATCTTTTTATTATTTTCATTGGTTGTAAGGTTTGTTTCTCAAATTATACCATTTTGAAATGCTATAATAGATACAAACAAACAAGCCAAAAAATGAGAAAGGAAATAACAGTCGATGAAGTTAATGCGTTGAAGGCTTTTGACCTTAATGTCGAAGGTGAGCAGCTAAAGAGGTTGTCGATTCAGGTAAAGATTAGAGTGAAGGGTGATAAATTTTTAAAATTTACAAAGAAAATGCAAAAGATAACAAAGATTAAAGTGATGAATTTCCGAGCGCCAATTTTTATCGCGTTTAGTGGTCAGGCTATTTCTGCGCTTTATGATCTGAGTCTTGAGCTGATTGGTCAGCAGGAGGCAGTGAAATGAAAATAGGGAAAAAGAAGCCATTTAACTACTACGATGATGAAGAGCCGATCACACATAAAAAAACAGATGATGAGGTTGACGAATGTTTGAGTCTGGATATGAATATCCATCTTGAGCGGAAAAAGCATCAAGAATTTAGAGAGAATTGGAAACCTATTAATACAGACCTTTGAGTCTGTTTTATTATTGTTGCTTAATGGTAAATTTGATTAAAGTGAAATGCTATAATTCGCTTAACAACAAACTTTACTAAAAATGAATACATATGAAACGATTGCGCTTGAGCTAGAAGATAAAAAAGATAATGACTATGTGAGGGCTGTGAGGCTTCATAATCAAGAAGCAAAAAGAAGACGATTAGCAGAGGAATTGGCTAGATATGACTTGGTTGTTGAAGCTGACAGATTAGCTAATCTATATTTCCACAATTTTGAAGATGAATTTGCTCAAAGCCTTCCATCTACCAAGGACGCTTACCTTTTTGCAGTAGGTAAACTGGCTACAATGAATTTAACCCCTGATGAGAAGAAGATTATAAGATTGAAAATTATAGGTGGATAAGGCAGAAGCTTGATGAGTTTTAAAGGCAGTAGATTTGCTCTACTGCCTTTTTTGTTCTTAAAAAATCCTGTCTTTGTATTTTTCTGTGAGTGGTATATCTCGTTTGATTTCGTTGACCTGTTGGAGCGGTGTTGTGCTTCCGTTTTTGTTGATTATATAAAGCTTGTTTTCTGAATCCATACCTAAATCGAATTCGTAAGGTCTTTCATCGTCTCTATCCATTTTTACTATTTTGATTGCATTATTGTATTTACTGGGTGTGAACGTACTTACTTGAGTTCGCCCTGGTGTACCGTCCACAAATAACTGTACCTTAATAAAGCGCACGCCCTTCATGTCTGAAGGGTTGCCCGTGTACTGAATATCACCTTCTGCATAGCGAGTAATGGTATATGCGTATTCGGTTTTTTGTTGGTCGAACTTTATGTATTTAGATTTGCCGACTTGATCTATTACTTTGTTACCAAAGCCCTGAATATCCGCGCTGACTTGGTTTTCATTGTAGCTATCGTTTTTCGAAAAGCTTGTGTCAGCTTGTACAAGTGTAGCTGTTGAAATTAGCAAAGCTGTAAATGCAAAACTGCTGATTTTTTTGATCATGGTATGAAATTCCATTTAGAAAGCGTAAGGGCTTTTTTTGTCTTTTCTTGAAACGTACTTCTTAATTGTATCGACCTGTTCTAAGTGGGTCGTAGACGTAGGGCCGTCGATTAAGAACAACCGTTTGTCTTCATCCATTCCAAGATCAAATTCATAAGGACGCTCGTCGTTACGGTCCATTTTTTCTATTCGGATAGCCTGACTATATTTGCTAGGCTTGAACGTGCTGACCTGATTGGGTAATTCAAAACCGTCTTTGAAGGCTCTGACACGGATAAAAATCACACCTTGATGGTCTTTAGAGTTGCCTGTGTATTGCACATCGTTCGAACCCATGCGTTCAATGACGTAGGCATATTCTGTGCCTTGCAGATCAAATTTGAGATACTTCGATTTGCCTGCTTGATCTAAAATCTGATTTCCGAAACCTTGTATGTCTACGCTGACCTGATTGTCTTTGTAGCTTTCATTCTTCGAAAAGCTGGGGGCAGCATGAACAAAGGTGGCAGCGGAGAAAATCAAAGCTGAAAACATTAAGTCAGCAATTTTCATTTCACGATTCCTTTTATCATCATCGTTATTGAAATCACCGCAATGATGAAGAGTGTCCATCCGAACACTCGGTCCCTTTGTTCTTGTGTGAATTTGTTGACGAATTTCGTCAGCGCGTACAAACCCCACGCCATGGGGATGAGAAGGACGTAACCCAAGCCACTCTGAAAGCCCTGCGAAGCAGCAAACACAAGGACGCAGACTACAAGGTAGATAATCTGGACAAGGTTGCCTTTAAGGCTCACCTCTTTCTGAAAGGTCTCACGCATTTCCTTGCCGTGGGCTTTGTCACGTTCGTTGGCCTGGAAATGTGTTTCATGCTTTTGGCCGTCATACGACAACCATTTATCATTCTCATTGCGATCTGCCATTCCCTGAATCCTCGACCTGGTTACACGTAGAGCCCCTGACAGACGGCGTGGTGGCCGTCTGATACCTGAAGCGGATTCTACGCCAGCCATCGTATTCTTAGCAAAAAATCCGATGGCACAGAGCGTTTGTAGACAAGGATTTTTACGGTGAAGTGCTTGTTTGAAATATGTGAACAGGCTGAAAAACTGTGGTGCTTGCAAAAGCGATTAAGAAATACCGCCTGGGGAAGGGAATCACACAAGCGGAGCTAGCCAATCGGTCAGGATTCGACCCAAAGACGATCAGTCGATTTGAGACTGGTGAGTACGTCCCAACGGTCGAGGCTGTCTACAAATTTGCTGAAATTCTAGGCGTGCCGGTCAAAGAGTTTTTTGCGGATCTGGATGGGGAGATTGAGCAGAGGGCTTTTCTCTTTGAAGTGATCCACAACGCTGATGCTGATGAGCTTCGGAGGCTGGTTGCGTTGGTAGGGAAAGCACGTAAGGCGCCGAAGCCCTAGAGTGTTCCTGGGCAGTGTTTTACAAGCCAGCCTTCACCCTCTCTGGATCACCTTCTAACTTGTCTTCAACCTCTTGGAATGAGCGAGCTATCTCCAGCAGCTCGCTTGCTGCTTGCTCATCGCCAGTTGCCTTCATACGGTCAGCTACTGCGACCAGATCAACGCCAGCCCATTTGAGGGTGGCTGCTGCTTCTTTAAGATCGTCGCGCAATGCTTGTTTGGGCTGCGTGAGGGGCATGGTGCTATCCGTTGATTTCAGTTCCTGGTGAGTATGACCAAGGGAGAATGAGGATCTCAAGAATCCACCCTGATCAATTGCGTTTGTCGCTACGAAGCTAGTGAGGAAGAACGGGCACGTTGCGCGCTATGAATGGCGGTGTTACTGACCGCATCCTGGGCATTCGTTGTATCGATGGTCTTGTATGAGATCGGGGATCTGAATGCTGATTAAGGCGAAGCCCCGAATTCGCCATACCTCCGGGGCTTCTGTTCTCACCACCATCCCTCAATGTCAGCGAGCGTGGCGTGACGTTAGCAAATTGACTGGTGGGTGCCAATCCATGCATTCACTTCAGCACTGTCAGTCAAACGGGGCGATGCACTGATCAATACTCATGTGCAAAAAAAGTGGGTCTGGGCTTGGGTTCTGAACGGCTACACCACCGCTGTCTCTGGTGACATGATCAAGCTGAAAACTGCTAAATATGCAGCGTTCGGTTTCAGGGAGCCCGGTTTGCCGGGCTTTTCTGTTTCTGACGGTTGCGAGATATGGTGGTGGGTAAAAGGTTTTTAGGCTTCTTTTTTGCCAAACTCTACCTGTTGCGAGAAATGGGCTAGCCTGTAGAACTCCTTTCTGCAGCTCCTTTAGGTAGGGCCAAACCGTCTGTTTTGGTATCAAGAAATCTGGAGGGGGCGAGTTAACGGAAGGCTCTCGTTTTCCGTGGTGTATGGGATTATCAAGCCAGGCCCAGCAAAATGTGCATCTGTCCTCCTGCTGTTTTCTCTTTTCTATCTACGGCGGTTGCAGGAGCTGAGTGCAACACGGTTATTGAATTGAAGCCGGAGCATCATGCCGCATTGCCATGGAATTTTGCATGACCTC
>NZ_MPOR01000107.1:0-379 GCF_001896155.1 Pseudomonas sp. FSL W5-0203 | reverse complement strand
AGGCACTGGCGGGTCAACTGGCTTTTGATGTCGACGGCCCCCTGCGTGATGCAGTGCTGGGGATTCATCGGATGGTGGAAGGGATCCAGTTGATGGTGGATCGGGTGCTGGATCTTCACGAAGTGTCAGCAGCCACGGCTAACTGATCGTTCCCACGCTCCGCGTGGGAATGCATCCTGTGACGCTCAGCGTCACCCTTGCGCAGGGCGGGACGCAGAGCGTCCGGGGCGGCATTCCCACGCAGAGCGTGGGAACGATCGGTCAAGACCTAGCATCCGTGCAGGCACTGGCGGGTCAACTGGCTTTTGATGTCGACGGCCCCCTGCGTGATGCAGTGCTGGGGATTCATCGGATGGTGGAAGGGATCCAGTTGATGGTG
>NZ_MPOR01000047.1:0-37357 GCF_001896155.1 Pseudomonas sp. FSL W5-0203 | reverse complement strand
GGTTGATCACGTCGATACCGAAGTTCAGGTGCATCGACTCATCGCGCAGGATGTACTGGAACTGCTCGGCCACGCCGGTCATCTTGTTGCGGCGGCCCATGGACAGGATCTGGGTGAAGCCGCAGTAGAAGAAGATGCCTTCCAGCACGCAGTAGTAGGCGACCAGGTTGCGCAGCAGCTCTTTGTCGGTGTCGACGGTGCCGGTTTCGAACTTCGGATCGGAGATCGAGCGGGTGTACTTGAGGCCCCAGGCGGCCTTTTTGGCGACCGATGGAATCTCGTGGTACATGTTGAAGATCTCGCCTTCATCCATGGCCAGCGATTCGATGCAGTACTGGTAGGCGTGGGTGTGGATCGCTTCTTCGAAGGCCTGGCGCAGGATGTACTGGCGGCACTCCGGGTTGGTGATCAGGCGGTACACGGCCAGCACCAGGTTGTTGGCTACCAGGGAGTCGGCGGTGGAGAAGAAGCCCAGGTTGCGCATGACGATACGGCGCTCGTCGTCGGTCAGGCCTTCGGGGTTTTTCCACAGGGCGATGTCGGCGGTCATGTTGACCTCTTGCGGCATCCAGTGGTTGGCGCAGCCGTCGAGGTACTTCTGCCAGGCCCAGTCGTACTTGAATGGCACGAGTTGGTTGAGGTCGGCGCGGCAGTTGATCATGCGCTTTTCATCAACGGCGACGCGGGCTGAGGCACCTTCCAGCTCGGCGAGGCCTTCGGCGACGTCGAGTTTGTCCAGGGCGGCCTTGGCGCGCACGATGGCGGCGGAGTCGTTGGCGGTGACGGCGCGGGCTTCCACGGCGGCAGCGGCGCCGGCACCGTCGAGGCGGTCCATGTTGGCTTCGGTGGCGTGGCCGGCGTTGGCGCCTTTGGCGGCTACTTCGCCTTCTTCTTCTTTGTCGAATTCGTCCCAGCTCAGCATGACGTGTCGTCTCCTGCGTGAGGGCTCAAAGGTGCCCGTGTGAAACCGGATGGTTGGGTGTTCACACGGCCCTAGGGCCGCGGTGGATCTTAAGGAATCGTTTGTTGCAACAGCTCGCGCAGGCAAATAAACGGAATCAGGTTGCGGGTGCTGCATGAGGCTTGAGGGGCGCAGCGATGCGTGCTTGCTGCAGCGCAGGCTCAAGGTCTGGCTCTTTATCCCTGTGTAAAGGGATATTGCAGGCCCGATTTACCCGCGCATTATAGGGAAAAAATTGGGTTTGTGTTGCGGCGGATGGTCACTGATTAGAGACAAAAAGGACGCTTTTTAAGCCGGGGTGAGAGTTTTCGGGCTGTTGCTGTCGCAAGTTTTTTTAGCAGCTGGCACACGTCTCCGATCGTCGGCCAATTGCCATATGTCTTGCATAGGCTTCAGGGCGTCCTTACATTGCATATGTTAGGCATAGGTAGAGGATGAATCATGCGCACAGTCTCAATTTTTAAAAATGGAAAGAACCAGGCTATTCGATTTCCAAACGACATGGCCTATGAGGGAGTCGGTGAGCTCGAAATCACCCGCAATGGAGATACGATTACATTACGACCTGTCAGACCTAGCTGGGGGTCGCTGAGTGAGTTACCCAGGGCGGACGAAGATTTTCTTCAGGAGCGTCAGGACGTTGTTGGCGATGAAGGCAGGTTCAACCTGTGACGACATACATGCTGGATACCTGCATTTGCTCGTTCATCATGCGTGAGCGGCCCGAGTGCGTGCTTAAACGTCTGGCCTTGGAGGTGGCGAGGAGCAATCGAATCGTGATTTCGGCCATAAGCTATGCCGAAATGCGATATGGACAGATTGGGAAAAAGGCATCGTCCAAACACAAGACGTTAGTCGATGAGTTTGTGAAGCGACTCGATGAAGTGTTGCCGTGGGGCGTGGCGGCGGTGGACGCGACGGTTGAGGTGAAGCGAAGCCTGACCGAGCAAGGGGCGATCATCGGCCAAAATGATACTGCTATTGCAGGGCATGCAATTGCTTCGGGGTGTACGTTGGTGACCAACAATATTCGGGAGTTCAGTCGCGTAGCGGGGTTGTCTTACGAGGATTGGGTCCATTAACCGGAGCGGGTGTTATGGCTGAAATCGCCATCGCAGGCAAGCCAGCTCCCACGATTGATGTGGGGTGTATTCAAGGGCGGGTTCTTGGCCGCAAGAACGATTTCTTGCGGCAATTAAGAATCCAACTTCAGAAGTTGTTAGCCGTTAGAGCAACCATTGCCCATCACTTGATAGTTAAGAATATGACGCTGGCCTTGCGAATCTTCATATTCCATCTTCACCGGTACAACTTCGCAGACTTCTGGAATGCTGCTCATGGACAAGACTTTGGCCACATCCAGGTGAGTGCTGTAGGTGTAGTCCTCAACGATCGGGGCGTTCTGGCCGGCCAGTTCAGTCGGGGCTTCGTCCGCCAGGGCGGCGGTGGCGCACAGGCTGCTCAGGGCCATCACTAATAACGCTTTCATTGCTTCATTACCTTCTTCAGGGCGAAAGGGGGCACGGGGCCCTTGTGAGGCCACGTGTGTCACTTAAAAGTTGGGAAGTTCGGATTAACGTTGCCTTCGTGGGGGCTGTTGCGTTGTTAATCAGAGTGCCTTGTTGGCGGAGTTGATTTTAGGCGCCTCGGTTATATTCATATACCCGTGGTTTTGATAAACACTTTTGGCGGTTTTTGTAACAATCCCTCAATCAAGATTTTTTCAGAAACCTGTCAGCCGCCGCAGCACGCGGGCCAGAGCGGTGAAACGGCATAGCAGGGCAATTTGTAGGGTCTTGTTACTACCATCGTCGAATGGTTCTATAGGCCCACCCCGGCTACAACAGGGGCCATACAACAACAACTATGTCACCGAGGTAAGAAAGATGAGTGCGGCTTCCCTGTACCCCGTTCGCCCCGAAGTAGCAGCCAATACGCTGACCGACGAGGCGACCTACAAGGCCATGTACCAGCAGTCGGTGGTCAACCCCGATGGCTTCTGGCGTGAGCAAGCCAAGCGCCTTGACTGGGTCAAGCCTTTCACCGCGGTGAAGCAGACCTCTTTCGACGACCACCATGTCGACATCAAATGGTTCGCCGATGGCACCCTGAACGTTTCCTACAATTGCCTGGACCGTCACCTCGCCGAGCGTGGCGACCAGATCGCAATCATCTGGGAGGGCGACGACCCTGCCGAGAGCCGTAATATCACCTACCGCGAGCTGCACGAGGAAGTCTGCAAGTTCGCCAACGCCTTGCGCGGCCAGGATGTGCACCGCGGCGATGTGGTGACTATCTATATGCCGATGATTCCCGAAGCCGTGGTCGCCATGCTGGCCTGTACCCGCATCGGCGCGATCCATTCGGTGGTGTTTGGCGGTTTTTCCCCAGAAGCCCTGGCCGGTCGCATCATCGACTGTAAGTCGAAAGTGGTGATTACCGCTGACGAAGGCATCCGCGCTGGTAAGAAGATTCCGCTGAAGGCTAACGTTGACGACGCGCTGACCAACCCGGAAACCAGCAGCATCCAGAAGGTGATCGTGTGCAAGCGCACCAATGGCGCGATCAAGTGGAACCAGCATCGAGACATCTGGTACGAAGACCTGATGAAAGTGGCGGGTACTGTGTGTGCGCCAAAAGAGATGGGTGCCGAAGAAGCGCTGTTTATCCTCTATACCTCTGGCTCTACCGGCAAGCCTAAAGGCGTGCAGCACACCACCGGCGGCTACCTGCTCTATGCGGCCCTGACCCACGAGCGTGTATTCGACTATCGCCCGGGCGAAATCTA
The DNA here is from genome assembly GCF_001896155.1 of Pseudomonas sp. FSL W5-0203. NCBI lineage: Bacteria > Pseudomonadati > Pseudomonadota > Gammaproteobacteria > Pseudomonadales > Pseudomonadaceae > Pseudomonas > Pseudomonas sp. FSL W5-0203. The sequence continues at coordinate 33,608 of NZ_MPOR01000047.1, read as the reverse complement.
CTGGTGCACTGCCGACGTGGGCTGGGTCACTGGCCACACCTACATCGTCTACGGCCCGCTGGCCAATGGCGCGACCACGCTGCTGTTCGAAGGCGTGCCGAACTACCCGGACATCACCCGCGTGGCGAAGATCGTCGACAAGCACAAGGTCAACATCCTCTACACCGCACCGACTGCGATCCGCGCGATGATGGCTTCCGGCACCGCAGCCTGCGAAGGCGCCGACGGCAGTAGCCTGCGCCTGCTGGGTTCGGTGGGCGAGCCGATCAACCCGGAAGCCTGGGACTGGTACTACAAGAACGTCGGCCAATCCCGTTGCCCGATCGTCGACACCTGGTGGCAAACCGAAACCGGCGCCACGCTGATGAGCCCACTGCCAGGCGCCCATGCGTTGAAGCCGGGTTCGGCGGCACGGCCGTTCTTCGGGGTGGTGCCGGCGTTGGTGGACAACCTGGGCAACATCATCGAAGGCGCCGCCGAAGGCAACCTGGTGATTCTGGATTCCTGGCCAGGCCAGGCGCGTACCCTGTACGGCGACCATGACCGTTTTGTCGACACCTACTTCAAGACCTTCCGCGGCATGTACTTCACCGGTGACGGCGCGCGTCGCGATGAGGACGGTTACTGGTGGATCACGGGCCGTGTGGATGACGTGTTGAACGTGTCCGGCCACCGCATGGGCACTGCCGAGATTGAAAGCGCCATGGTTGCGCACCCCAAAGTCGCCGAGGCGGCGGTGGTGGGTGTGCCGCATGACATCAAGGGGCAGGGCATTTATGTGTATGTCACCTTGAAGAATGGTGAAGAGCCCAACGAAGCACTGCGCCTGGAACTGAAGAACTGGGTACGCAAGGAAATCGGGCCGATTGCCTCGCCGGATGTGATCCAGTGGGCGCCTGGGTTGCCAAAAACGCGCTCGGGGAAAATCATGCGGCGCATTTTGCGCAAGATCGCCACGGCTGAATACGATGGGTTGGGGGATATCTCTACCTTGGCAGATCCAAGCGTGGTGGCGCATTTGATTGAAACGCACAAGACCATGAACGTCGCGTAAGCGGAGTAGGTGGGACAAAGCCCCATTCGGTGCAGGCCGGGTGGGGCTTTTTTGTACGGCCTCAAGACCGCCCAGATTTAGTGTGGGAGCTGGCTTGCCTGCGATAGGGGTATGTCAGGCAAAGGTTGGTTGGCTGAGGCATCCCTATCGCAGGCAAGCCAGCTCCCACAGTTCAGATTGCATTTCATAAGGGGGTATGGATGGCGGTCTGACAGACCTGCAAGCCACCAAACCAATAAATATCGGTTTTCCCCGTAGGACGTTTCTGAATGTTACCGCCTCGCTCAAATGTGTAACCGCCCGCACAAACCTGGGGCGATGGACCACGCCTACGCCCCGAAAAACCGCGTTCTAGACATCCCCACAAATAAGATTAAACGCCAGACTTGCCGTGCTAGAAGGGTTTGCGAATAATAGGCCCGCAATTTGCAGCATCATCAGGTTTAATATCTTTTGTCTCTGCATAAAATTCAGAGGCTGTCAATGAGCTGGAACCGCTTTCTCAGTGCTTCTGTAAATTGTTGTCGCATTGAGGAAATATCGGCCTCCGGCCTGTCGTTAGAATGCCGATCACTCGCTCGTCGTCGCAGGTGTCGCCCGCGCAGGACGCAGCACCGCTATTCGGTTACACCTTCGCCGCATCGTGGGCCATGGCTCATACTGCTGTTTTTGCCCTATACCGATGGAGTCCCAAGATGAAGAAACTCGTGCTGTTGGGCGCCCTGGCGCTGTCCGTGCTGTCCATGCAGGCTTTCGCCGAAGGCAAGCCGCTGAAAATTGGTATCGAAGCGGCTTACCCTCCGTTTGCCTCGAAGGCGCCGGATGGCAGCATCGTCGGTTTTGACTACGACATCGGCAATGCGCTGTGCAAGCAGATGGACGTCAAGTGCACCTGGGTCGAGCAGGAATTCGATGGTCTGATCCCGGCACTCAAAGTGCGCAAGATCGACGCGATCCTGTCGTCCATGTCTATTACTGACGACCGCAAGAAATCCGTGGACTTCACCACCCGCTACTACCTGACCCCAGCTCGTCTGGTGATGAAGGAAGGCACCACCGTCAGCGACAGCCTGGATGAACTCAAGGGCAAGAAGATCGGTGTGCAGCGCGGTTCGATCCACGACCGTTTCGCCCGTGAAGTCCTGGCGCCAAAGGGTGCCGACATCAAGGGCTACAGCACCCAGAACGAAATCTACCTGGACGTGGCTGCCGGCCGCCTCGATGGTACCGTGGCTGACGCCACCCTGCTGCAAGACGGTTTCCTGAAAACCGACGCCGGCAAAGGCTACGCGTTCACCGGTCCGGCGTTTACCGACGTCAAATACTTCGGCGACGGCGTAGGCATCGCGGTACGCAAAGGCGACAAGGAAAACCTTGAGCGCATCAATGCGGCCATCGCTGCAATCCGTGCCAACGGCGAATACAAGAAAATCCAGGACAAGTACTTCGACTTCGATATTTACGGCGCTGACGCCAAGTAACTCATCGCAGCTGTCCGTCCGAAATGGCGCAAGCAACAGTCATCCTGAAGTTTGCGCCATTTTTTCATCCCCCTTTTCGAGGACCTGAATCATGTTGAAAGGCTACGGGGCCGTCATCCTCGATGGCGCATGGTTGACGCTTCAGCTCGCCTTGTCGTCCATGGCCTTGGCCATCGTTCTGGGTCTGATCGGGGTCGCGCTACGCCTGTCGCCGGTACGCTGGCTGGCTTGGCTGGGCGACCTGTACTCCACGGTGATCCGCGGGATCCCCGACCTGGTGCTGATCCTGCTGATTTTCTACGGCGGTCAGGACTTGCTCAACCGCGTCGCGCCGTTGCTGGGCTTTGACGACTATATCGACTTGAACCCCCTGGCCGCCGGTATCGGCACCCTGGGTTTTATCTTTGGCGCTTACCTGTCGGAAACTTTCCGTGGCGCCTTCATGGCCATTCCCAAGGGGCAGGCTGAAGCCGGCCTGGCGTATGGCATGAGCAGCTTCCAGGTGTTTTTCCGGGTGATGGTGCCGCAGATGATTCGGCTGGCGATCCCCGGGTTTACCAACAACTGGCTGGTATTGACCAAGGCCACCGCGCTGATTTCGGTGGTGGGTCTGCAAGACATGATGTTCAAGGCCAAGCAGGCGGCAGACGCCACCCGCGAGCCTTTTACCTTCTTCCTCGCAGTGGCGGCGATGTACCTGGTGATCACCAGCGTGTCGTTGCTGGCCTTGCGTTACCTTGAGAAGCGCTACTCGGTAGGCGTAAGGGCGGCTGATCTATGATCTTCGACTACAACGTCATCTGGGAGGCCATGCCGCTGTACCTTGGCGGCTTGCTGACCACCCTGAAACTGCTCGCTATCTCGCTGTTCTTCGGCCTGCTCGCAGCCTTGCCCCTGGGCTTGATGCGCGTGTCCAAGCAGCCGATCGTCAATGGCGTGGCCTGGCTTTATACCTACGTGATCCGCGGCACGCCGATGCTGGTGCAGCTGTTTTTGATCTACTACGGCCTGGCGCAGTTCGAGGTGGTGCGCGAAAGCTTCCTGTGGCCGCTGCTGTCCAGTGCCACGTTCTGTGCGTGCCTGGCGTTTGCCATCAACACCAGCGCCTATACCGCCGAGATCATCGCCGGCAGCCTCAAGGCCACGCCTAACGGTGAAATCGAAGCGGCCAAGGCCATGGGCATGTCGCGCTACAAACTGTACCGCCGCATCCTGTTGCCGTCGGCCCTGCGCCGTGCGCTGCCGCAGTACAGCAACGAAGTGATCATGATGCTGCAGACCACCAGTCTGGCCTCCATCGTCACGCTGATCGACATCACCGGTGCCGCGCGCACGGTGAACGCCCAGTATTACCTGCCGTTCGAAGCCTATATCACCGCCGGCGTGTTCTACCTGTGCCTGACCTTCATCCTGGTGCGCCTGTTCAAGTTGGCCGAGCGCCGCTGGCTGAGCTACCTGGCTCCACGGAAGCACTGACATGGAACGTATCGATCATCTGCTGCCCTGGGGGCATTTGGGCTGCGAACGCCAACTGAGCGTGTTTCGTTTCGGCAGTGGCGAGCGCAAGGCCTATATCCAGGCCAGCCTGCACGCCGATGAATTGCCGGGTATGCGTGCCGCGTGGGAGCTGAAAAAACGCCTCACCACGCTGGAACAGCAGGGCGCCCTCAACGGCGTGATCGAGTTGGTGCCGGTCGCCAACCCGATGGGGCTCGGCCAGTTGTTGCAGGGCAGCCACCAAGGGCGTTTCGAAGTCGGCAGCGGCAAGAATTTCAACCGCGATTTCGTCGAACTGAGCGAGCCGGTGGCCGAGTTGCTGCAAGGCAAGCTGGGGGACGACCCGCACGCCAATGTGCGCCTGATTCGCCAGGCCATGAGCGATACACTCACCGCCTTGCCCGAGCCGAGCAGCCAGTTGCAAGGCATGCAGCGTATCCTGCTGAGCCATGCCTGCACCGCCGATGTGGTGCTGGACCTGCATTGCGATGCTGAGGCAGCGCTGCATATGTACGCGCTGCCCCAGCACTGGCCGCAGTGGCGTTCGTTGTCGGCACATTTGAATGTGAAGGTCGGCCTGCTGGCGGAGGATTCCGGCGGCAGTTCGTTTGACGAGGCGTGCTCGTTGCCGTGGCTGCGTTTGTCGCGCCTGTTCCCCGAGGCGCAAATTCCGCTGGCCTGTCTGGCGACGACGTTGGAATTGGGCGGCCAGGCCGACACCGGCCGTGATGAAGCCATCTTCCACGCCGAAGGCATCCTTGCGTTCCTCGCCGAACAAGGCTTGATCAAGGGCGAGTGGCCCGCGCCGCAACACGAACCTTGCGAAGGTGTGCCTTTCGAGGGCACCGAACTGCTGTTCGCGCCCCATGCCGGGGTGATCAGTTACCTGCGTAAAGCGGGCGACTGGGTAGAAACCGGCGACGAGATTTTTGAAGTGATTGACCCCCTGACTGACCGCGTAAGCACTATTTGCGCGGGCACCTCGGGGGTGTTGTTTGCCGTTGAACGGCTACGTTATGCCCAAGCGGGTTTCTGGCTGGCCAAGGTGGCGGGGCGCGAAGCGCTGCGTCACGGGCGCTTGCTCAACGACTGACCACCTGTTTTTGTGAGAACCGACCGCATGTACAAGCTTGAAGTCCAAGACCTGCATAAACGCTATGGCAGTCATGAAGTGCTCAAAGGTGTGTCCCTGGCCGCCGCCGCCGGTGATGTGATCAGCATCATCGGTTCCAGCGGTTCGGGCAAAAGTACCTTTTTGCGCTGCATCAACCTGCTGGAGCAGCCCCACGCCGGCAAGATTTTGCTCAATAACGAAGAGCTGAAACTGGTGGCCAACAAGGACGGCGCCATGAAGGCTGCCGACCCCAAGCAGTTGCAGCGCATGCGTTCGCGCCTGTCCATGGTGTTCCAGCATTTCAACCTGTGGTCGCACATGACCGCGATTGAAAACGTGATGGAAGCCCCGGTGCACGTGTTGGGCATATCCAAGAAAGAAGCCCGCGAGAAGGCCGAGCATTACCTGGCCAAAGTCGGCGTGGGCCATCGTAAGGATGCGTTCCCCGGCCACATGTCCGGTGGCGAGCAGCAGCGCGTAGCGATTGCCCGTGCACTGGCGATGGAGCCTGAGGTGATGCTGTTCGACGAACCTACTTCTGCGCTGGATCCGGAGCTGGTAGGCGAAGTACTCAAGGTGATGCAGGACCTGGCCCAGGAAGGCCGCACCATGGTGGTCGTGACCCACGAAATGGGCTTTGCCCGCGAAGTGTCGAACCAATTGGTGTTTTTGCACAAAGGCATCGTTGAAGAGCGTGGCAACCCGCGGGAAGTGCTGGTGAACCCGCAGTCGGAACGGTTGCAGCAGTTCCTCTCTGGCAGTTTGAAATAATCAAGACTGCTTTTGTGCACCGGGATAGTGCATGCTCCGCAGTCTTGAGGTAAGCCCCGATCCCCTGTGGGAGCTGGCTTGCCTGCGATAGCGATGTATCAGCCAATGATGTGTTAACTGACCCACCGCCATCGCAGGCAAGCCAGCTCCCACTGTTGATCTGTGTTTGTTTAGGGATTTGTAGTTGATTACGGGCTAGCATTGGCCCACAGCTTCTTTCACCGTTTTCGCTCCGGATAGCACTCCATGACCGCCCACAAAATTGGTTTCCTGATTTGGCCCAGCACAAAAGCCCTCACGCTTGCGCTGGCTGAGGAGGCCTTGCGCGTTGCCCAGCGGGTGCATCCGGATGTGATCTACGAGTTGTCGTTCCTGCTCGCCGAACCCGCCGTCGAAGGTGCCTGGCAACTGCCGGGCGAGCCGTGGGCCGGTAAGCTGGAGGGTTTTCAGAAGTTGTTCCTGTTGGCCGACGAACCGCCGACGGTCATCGCTTCGCCACTGAGCTCCGCGCTCAAGCAGCTTGTTCGGGCGGGGTGTGTGATCGGCGGCTTGTCAGCGGGGGTGTACCCGTTGGCCCAACTGGGCCTGCTCGATGGCTACCGCGCCGCCGTGCACTGGCGCTGGCAGGACGATTTCGCCGAGCGTTTCCCCAAGGTCATCGCCACCAGCCACCTGTTTGACTGGGACCGTGATCGCCTGACCGCTTGCGGCGGCATGTCGGTACTTGACCTGCTGTTGGCGGTATTGGCCCGTGACCATGGCGCCGAGTTGGCCGGTGCTGTGTCTGAAGAACTGGTGGTGGAGCGCATCCGCGAAGGCGGCGAGCGCCAGCGTATCCCGCTGCAAAACCGCCTGGGCTCCAGCCACCCTAAGCTGACCCAGGCGGTATTGCTGATGGAGGCCAATATCGAAGAGCCGCTGACCACCGACGAAATCGCCCAGCACGTGTGTGTTTCACGACGACAACTTGAACGCATCTTCAAGCAATACCTCAACCGCGTCCCCAGCCAGTATTACCTGGAGCTGCGCCTGAACAAGGCGCGCCAGATGCTGATGCAAACCAGCAAGTCGATCATCCAGATCGGCCTGTCCTGCGGCTTCTCCTCGGGGCCGCACTTCTCCAGCGCCTACCGCAATTTCTTCGGCGCCACTCCTCGCGAAGATCGCAACCAGCGTCGCAGCAGCAGCCCGTTCGAGTTGTCGTCGGTGCCTTCCGAGCGCGGGTGAGCTGCGTCTATTCTTCTCCCTCTGTTTCGGATGACGTCGCAGAGCGTGAGCTGGAGCGGTCTGGCGCGGGTTGTCGGGCTTGCGCTACATCGAAATCCACTGCCGTGCGGTTGTAATAGCGACGCAGAATGGCAAGTGCTACGGGTGAGAAGGGGTTGTCGCTCAGGTCAAAGCCTGCCGCTGAGTTCGGGTCTACTTCAAGCAGGTCCGTGGGCAACTCGGTGATGTGGTTATCGCTCAGGTTCAGTTGGGTGAGCGACGTCAGGTTGAACACCCCGTGAGGCACCTCGGTAAGCCTGGTATTTTCCATCATCAGGGTTTCCAGGCCGGACATTTTGCTGACGTCGGGCGTCAGCGCCAGCGGGTTATCGCTCAGGTCCAGGTACTCCAGGTCGTGCAGGTCGCTCAAGGCGGCGACGCTGTCGGGGGTCAGTCGCAGATTGCATTGCGTGAGGCTGAGTGTGGTCAACTTGGGCAGCTTGAAGACGCCAGCGGGAATGTCTTGCAGGGCATAGCGGTGGATCAGCAGGCTTTCCAGATTGGGGAAACGTTCCAGAAAACCTTCGGGTATCGAGGTGGTTTCCTGTGCCCTCAGCTCCAGCTTGGAAATATGCTTGAAATCCACATTCAGTCTTGGCAGGTCTCCCCACAGCGGCAAGGTCAATGTCATTTGATGGGACTGCGTCAGCGGGTCATGGCTTAAGTCCAGGCTGGTTTCACGCCGCCAGCCTTGCTCCAGCAGAGCGCGGATTTGCGCTCGAATGAGTTGTTGCTGTGGGCGAATCTGTTCATCCATGGGCAGGTTCGTGACGGGGTGGCTCTCAGGCACATCCACCACCCATTCCTGCAGGTCGGCTTGCAAGCGTTCGTAGTCGGCCTTGAGGCGCACGAGATTCGCCATCGAATCATCCAGCCCGCCCGGTAGCCTGAAGATAAATTGATTGGCCTCGGGAACGTTGTAGGTCGGGTAAAGCGCTTGGACCAGGCGAACCTCATCTGGATTGGCTTGGACGCCAAAATGTTCCCCGGTGCTCTGGCAGTAGGTTTTTATCCGTTCCAGGGTTGCGCGCGTCAGCGGGTTGCCGGAAAGGTCGTAAGCCTTGGCAGCACTGGCGGGCAACGAATACAGGGCTTCTGGCAGCCTGCGCAGGTTATTGTGGCTGAGATTGGCGTTTGCCAGCCGAGGCCGATTGAGCAGGCCTGTGGGAAAGATGGAAATACCGCAGTGGCTCAGGTTGAGTGTTCGCAGGTTGGCCATGTTTTCGAAATTGGGCGCCAGCACCAGCGGGTTGTGGGACAGGTCAAGGGTATGCAGCTCGGTCAGGTTGGCCAGGGCTGCTCGGGTTGGGGTGGTCAGGTTGAGTGCGCAGCCGCGCAGTGTCAGCGCGTTAAGGTGGGTCAATGCACTGATTTCGCCGGGCAGTGTTCTGAGGGTCATGTCGCTGATGGCCAGTCGGCGCAATCCGGGGAAAGATGCCAGGAAGCCCGGCGTGCCGCGGGTGGTCAAGTAACCCTGGAATTCCAGGGTAGTGATGTGCCCAAGGCGGGTATCGAGCGCGGGCAGTTCCCCATAAATGGGCTGGTTGAGTTGCAGCAGGTGACCGTTGTCATAAGCAGGGTCTACGGGGGTGTTGTGGCGCCAGGCGCCGATCAGTTTTTGTGACCAGAGAAAGCGATTTTGCTGTTCCGCAGCAATCCGCCAGCGGCTCAACGGTAAATCTGTACCGACAAGGGTCTGCGGCACATTCTGCTGCCATGTCCGCAGGTTGGTTTCCAGTTGCGAGAACTCTTTCTTCAGAAATTGAAGGGTACCCCAAGGTGTGCCGGGATCGTTTTGCATGGCGGCGAGTACGGCCGTCACCTGGCTGGGGCTCAGTTGTGGGTACAGGGCATGCAACTGACTCTCCAGCGAGACCCCTTCGCTGCTGCCAGCGGTGACCGGGCTGGCGTCGTAGCCCTCCATGCCGCCGGGTAGGCGCACCAATGTCGGGTCATAGGACGGTTTGAGCAGCGGAACTTCGGCCAGCAGGGCGCCAAGTTCGTCATGTGCCAATGTGTGTTGGCGCAAGATTTCTCTCAAGTGCGGGCCTTGGCCTATCTGCATAGCCAGTGCGTCGCGCTGTGCATCGGGGAGTGCCTGGAGCACGGCGGTGTAGAAATCGGTTTCACCAAGCAGGGTGCCCTTGCTGTCTTCGGGAATGTAATCGCCTTCGATGGTGCGCAGCAGCAGGCGTCGGATGGGCGCCTGGGCGGGGCCGATAGCGTCGCGCAGGTGACCATCGCGCTTGAAGTCGCGAACTTCCAGACGCACCTGAGGCGACCAGCCCGGCAATTTTTCCAGGGAGTGCAGGGCGAGTCGATGGGTGTCGCCGGTCTCCAGCGCACCCATGTACAGGCCTTCATAGGCCCGGCTGATTCTGACCTGATGGGCCGCCCAGCGTGCGCGTTCGACCAGGTGCGAAGGCAGCGTGCCCTGGTCGATGTCGAGCAGGTCCTGGCCGTGGGCACTGAGCAGGACTTCCTCGGCCGCGCTGACGGGCAGGCCCGGTGTGCTGTCGATGAGCTTTTGCACGCGCGCATCGGTGGTCAGCTCCAGGCCTCGATAGCGCGCGTCGAACATCGAAGCGCGTTTATCCTCGGCTCTGCGTGCCAGCTGTTTGCGCAGCTTGGCGGCGCGCACATGCAGTTGGGGGGCCGGGCTACCGAAGTCTTCCTCCAGCACAGTCTTGCGCTCTGACTCGTCGAGGGTTTCCAGCAGGGTCTTGAGCAGGTCGCCGTTGTTCATCTGCGCTTCATGAATTTGCGCTACCGCCGCATTTTCCCTGCCTGGGTGTTCCCATACGGTTTCGCCTTTGGCATTCAGAAAGCGCAGGGTCTTGGATTCCGGCCACAGGCCGGTCTGGCTAAGCAGCCAGAGTTGGGTTTGCGTGTCGGCTTTTGCGTAAACCAGTGGGTCGTCGCTGTTCATCTGGTCGATGAAGTCTTGCAGTTGCTGGTCGATATGGATGCGCTTGAGGCTGTCGGCCAGCAAGGGCGGTGGCGGTTGGCGGTCCATGTAGAGTTTGCGCAGGGCACCATCGTCGGTGCTACTGATGCGCTGCGCCTGTTCCAGACCGGTTTCGCTGAGAGCGTTGGCGGGCTCGCCGAGTCTGCGCAACAAGGTGCTGCGATGCCATGTCAGCGGGTGATCCAGTGGGGTTATCCAGGCGCCTTTGCCATTGCCGATAACGGGCGGTTGGTAGGCATGCGCATGGCTTGGGTGCGCCAGCACGGCGTTGCCCGCTTGTTGCTTGACGGCAAAGTGTTGCCCTTCAAGGGGCAGGATCTGCTTGTCCCCGTAGGCATGCAATCCATCCGCCTTGGGGCGCGAGGCGGTGGGCAATTGGAGGTCGTGGGCGTAGGGGCTCAGGTCCGGGTTCCACAGGCGCGTTTTGCCGTCGTCCGAGCTGACCGGATGAAGGCGCTCGAAAAACGCCCAGACTTCCCGAGGCAGTGCCTGGCGTAGCAGCCCTTCGGCAATCGGTGCGCCGACCGCGAACATACCCAATTGCACCATTTGCTCCAGGGTCGACATCAGGTGCCCGAACGCCTGGCGCTTGAGACCCTCGGCCCAATCGACGATGCCTTCGAATACGTCATCGAGCAGTTGATAGGCGGTGTAGCCGAGCATCAGTAAGCCCAGGGGGGGAATGAACGGCGTGGCGATGAAGGCGGCGATTTCGAGCAGGGCCTTACCGATTTTCTGCACGATGGCCCAGCGCTGCCAGCGTGCCTTGCTGTCGGCGTCGGCGGTGGACACGGCGATGCTTCGCGCGTCATTGAGCAGCTTATTGAGTTTGGTTTCATAGAGGTGTTCGTACAGCTCGCCCGTGATTTTCGTCGCGTGCAACTGCAGGTTGGGGTTGGCCACAGGTTCGGCGCGCCAGGTCGGCCTGGGGTCGCCGGGGACGGGGTGATGCCAGGTAACCTGGGACAAGCGGTTATGCAGGTTGGCAAAGAAGTAGGCGCGGTGCTCGTGGCTTATAAAGCGGCTGAAGAATGCCTGGTAATCGGCATCGCGCAATTTGCGGATCAGGTCTTGAATGAATGCGATGCCATCGTGGTAATACTTGAGCGGTGCCTGTGGGTCGCCGGGAATGTACGCCACCACGGGCACTGCGCTGTGGTGCAGTTCCAGGTCTGCGGCGAACAGCACAATGCCGGCCAGTGGTGCGTCCATCAGGCTCAGGTCGTGGCTGAGCAGCGTCTTACCGTCGAGTGTCAGGCCGCTGATGCCTTTGAGTTGAGCCTGGAGCGTGCGTAACACCCGCTCGCTGCCGTCCTTTTTCAGGCGCGCCAGGTGTACGGCAGTTTGGGCCTCGGCTTTGAGGCTCTCGATGACAGTGCTGCGCAGCGAAGCCTTGCGTTTGGCATCTTTGAAGCCGAAAAATGTCTTGAGGTAGTTCTGGTATTGCGCACCGATGTCCAGTTCACGGCACAGCCCGACGAAGGTCTGGATGCTGACTTTGCTGTTCACTGAGGGCAGGGTGTCGAATTGCCCGGTGGTGGTGGGTTGGGTAATGAAGCTGGAGTCCGCGGTGAAGGCAGTTTTCTCGCTTTCTGCTGCGTCGAAGTTATGCAGCGCGGCGTCCACCAACGACACGGTCCAGACTTTGACGCCGCCAGTTTCTATAGGAAACAGTGGGATCGTCAGGGGCGCATACAGGCGCAGATGGGTGGTGCGGACATCGATCTCCACGCCCCATCTTGTCTTGAACGCCTGTTGCAAAAGCGGCGCGGCGAAGGCCTGCGGTGTCTTGAGGTCGGCCAGGGCCGTGTCTACTTTGTTTTGCGCGGCCCAGCTCTGCTCCACCGCCTGTTTGAGCGGCGCGTGCTGCTGGCGGCTGGCGTCGGCCTGCCAGTTGGGAATGTCCAGTGGTGCATTCTTCAAGGCTTGGCGCTTGTCATCCGAGGCGCTTGCCAGCCAGGCCGGCAGGCGTGTGTGAAACCCGAGGGGTACTTGGGTGGCGGCGACTGCGAGGCGCTGGCTGATGGTCGTGGGGTAGGGCGTGGGCACGAGGCTGATCCTTCAGTGGGAGTGAGTCACTGTCATCACAGCAAGCCTGATGGGTTCACGGGCAGCAGATAGTTAAGGCATTAGGCGAAAATCAGCGGGCCGTGCCTCTGCCTCTCACTGAACGCAGCGTTTACACTGCGCCATTGCGATGCAATATGTCGCATTGCCGTAAACCCGCGTAAAACCGGGGTTGGCGCTATAAGAAGTTGTCGCTTGGCGACAAGGTGGCGCTGAAAACTGTCCTTACAATCCCTGCATCGCCCGCCAGTTCCAGGCAGGCGTTCCTCTTCAGGAGACTCCGATGTCCGTTGAGCAAGCCCCGGTGCAACGTGCCGATTTCGACCAAGTGATGGTGCCCAACTACGCACCTGCTGCCTTTATCCCTGTACGTGGCGCAGGTTCGCGCGTGTGGGACCAGGCCGGTCGCGAGCTGATCGACTTTGCCGGCGGCATCGCGGTCAACGTATTGGGCCATGCGCACCCGGCGCTGGTCGGTGCACTGACCGAACAGGCCAACATGCTGTGGCATGTCTCCAACGTGTTCACCAACGAGCCGGCGTTGCGTCTGGCCCACAAGCTGATCGACGCCACCTTTGCCGAGCGCGTGTTCTTCTGCAACTCCGGCGCCGAAGCCAACGAGGCCGCGTTCAAGCTGGCCCGTCGCGTGGCGTTCGACCGTTTTGGCAGCGAGAAGTACGAGATCATCGCCGCGTTGAACAGCTTCCACGGCCGTACCCTGTTCACCGTCAACGTCGGTGGCCAGTCGAAGTACTCCGATGGTTTCGGGCCTAAAATCACCGGCATCACCCACGTTCCTTATAACGACCTGGCTGCGCTGAAAGCGGCAGTGACCGATAAGACCTGCGCCGTGGTTCTGGAACCGATCCAGGGCGAAGGCGGTGTACTGCCGGCCGAACTGGCTTACCTGCAAGGCGCTCGCGAGCTGTGCGACGCCCACGACGCACTGTTGGTATTCGACGAAGTGCAAACCGGCATGGGCCGCACCGGCCACCTGTTTGCCTACCAGCATTACGGCGTGACGCCAGACATCCTCACCAGCGCCAAGAGCCTGGGCGGCGGTTTCCCGATTGCAGCGATGCTCACACGTGAAGACTTGGCCAAGCACTTGGTGGTCGGCACCCACGGCACCACCTACGGCGGCAACCCGCTGGCGTGTGCGGTAGCGGAAGCGGTGATCGACGTGATCAACACCCCAGAAGTGCTGGCGGGTGTGAATGCCAAGCACGACCTGTTCAAGGCGCGCCTGGAGCAGATCGGCAAGCAGTACGGCATCTTCACTCAGGTGCGCGGCATGGGCCTGCTGATCGGTTGCGTGTTGAGCGATGCCTTCAAAGGCAAGGCCAAGGACGTGTTCAACGCGGCCGAAAAAGAGAACTTGATGATCCTGCAAGCCGGCCCTGACGTGGTGCGTTTTGCACCGAGCCTGGTGGTGGAAGAGGCGGACATCAATGAAGGTTTGGATCGTTTTGAGCGTGCTGTGAAGACGTTGACGCAAGCCTGATAGACCGTTCGGTGCCTGGCGATACCGGTACCGAACACAAATTTTGTATGCCGGACCCTTTGGTTGGAGCTGTGAAGATCAAATGTGGGAGCGGGCTTGCTCGCGAAAGCAGTGGTTCAGCCACCTGTAATGTTGAATGACACACTGCATTCGCGAGCAAGCCCGCTCCCACACTTGACCTCACTGTTCTCAACAGTGTGTTTGGCTTTTTTTTCTGTGAGTTTTCGAGTTAAGGAGTGACACCATGCTGGTGATGCGCCCCGCGCAAATGGCTGATCTGGGCGAGGTACAGCGTCTGGCTGCGGACAGCCCGATTGGTGTTACTTCCTTGCCGGATGATGTGGAACGCCTGAGCGACAAGATCGCCGCCAGCGAAGCTTCTTTCGCGGCCGAGGTGAGTTTCAACGGTGAAGAGAGCTATTTCTTCGTGCTGGAAGACACCGAGACCGGCAAGCTCGCCGGCTGCTCGGCTATCGTAGCCTCGGCCGGTTACTCCGAGCCGTTCTATAGCTTTCGTAACGAAACCTTCGTGCACGCCTCCCGCGAGCTGAAGATCCACAACAAGATCCACGTGCTTTCCCAGTGCCACGACCTTACCGGCAACAGCCTGCTCACTAGCTTTTATGTGGTGCCTGAGCTGGTCGGTTCGCCGTGGTCGGAACTCAATTCCCGTGGCCGACTGCTGTTTGTCGCCAGCCATCCTGAGCGCTTTGCCGACTCGGTGGTGACCGAGATTGTCGGCTACAGCGACGAGAACGGCGATTCACCGTTCTGGGATGCCATTGGCCGCAACTTCTTCGACCTCAACTACGCCGCCGCCGAGCGCCTGTGCGGGCTGAAAAGCCGTACCTTCCTCGCCGAGTTGATGCCGCACTACCCGATCTACGTGCCGCTGCTGCCGGACGAAGCCCAAGAGGCCATGGGCCAGGTGCACCCGCGTGCGCAAATCACCTTCGACATCCTCATGCGTGAAGGCTTCGAAACTGACCATTACATCGACATCTTCGACGGTGGCCCGACGCTGCACGCCCGGGTCTCGGGCATTCGCTCAATCGCCCAGAGCCGCGTGGTGCCGGTGAAGATCGGCGAGATGGTCAAGGGCGTTGGCCGCCAGTACTTGGTGAGCAACGCGCAGTTGCAGGATTACCGTGCGGTGATGCTGGAGCTGGACTACGCGCCCGGCAAACCGGTGACCCTGGACCTGGCGGCAGCCGAAGCGCTGGGTGTTGGTGAAGGCGCCAGTGTACGCCTGGTTGCGGTTTAAAAAGAGAGTTTCGCGGGTGGCTGACAACAGCGGCCCGTTCGAGGAGATAGCATGATCGTTCGTCCCGTACGCAGCAGCGATTTACCGGCCCTGATTGATCTGGCGCGCAGCACTGGCACCGGTCTCACCACCTTGCCGGCCAACGAAGAGCGCCTGACCCACCGGGTGGGCTGGGCGGAAAAAACCTTTCGCGGCGAAGCCGGGCGCGGCGATGCCGACTACCTGTTCGTGCTGGAAAACGACGAAGGCCGCGTGGTGGGAATCTCTGCCATCGCTGGCGCCGTTGGCCTGCGCGAGCCGTGGTACAACTTCCGGGTTGGGCTGACTGTCAGCGCTTCCCAGGAACTGAATATCTACCGTGAGATACCGACGCTGTTCCTGGCCAACGACCTCACCGGTAATTCCGAATTGTGCTCGTTGTTTTTGCATGCCGATTACCGCAACGGCCTCAACGGTCGCATGCTCGCCAAGGCGCGCATGTTGTTTATCGCCGAGTTCCCGCAACTGTTCGGCAACAAGATCATTGCCGAGATGCGCGGTGTGTCCAACGATGCTGGGCGTTCGCCGTTCTGGGAAAGTCTGGGCCGGCACTTCTTCAAGATGGAGTTCAGCCAGGCCGACTACCTCACCGGCGTGGGCAACAAGGCGTTTATCGCCGAGCTGATGCCCAAGTTTCCGCTGTACAGCTGCTTTCTCTCCGAAGACGCGCGCAATGTGATCGGCAAGGTCCACCCGGACACCGAGCCGGCCCTGAGCATGCTCAAGAGCGAAGGCTTCAGCTACCAGGGCTATGTGGATATTTTCGACGCCGGCCCGGCGGTGGAATGTGAAACCAGCAAGATCCGTGCGGTGCGCGACAGCCAGTCACTGGTGTTGGCCATCGGCACGCCGGGGGACGACGCCACGCCGTTCCTGATCCATAACCGCAAGCGCGAAGAATGCCGTATCACCGCCGCTCCGGCCCGTCTGGCGGCAGGTACCCTGGTGGTCGATCCACAGACCGCCAAGCGCCTGCAGCTGGTGGTGGGTGATCAAGTACGTGCTGTTGCGTTGTCTGCTGCTCGGGAGTCCAAATAATGAATTCGTTGTATATCGCAGGTAGCTGGCTGGCTGGCCAGGGTGAGCTGTTTGAATCGCGCAACCCGGTGACCCAGCAAGTGCTGTGGGCTGGTAACGGTGCCAGCGCTGAACAGGTCGAATCCGCCGTGCAGGCTGCGCGTCAGGCATTCCCGGCATGGGCCAGGCGCCCGCTCGAAGAACGCATCAGCGTGCTGGAAACCTTCGCCGCCACGCTTAAAAGCCGTGCCGATGAAATCGCCCGCTGCATTGGCGAAGAAACCGGCAAGCCCCTGTGGGAGTCGGCCACTGAAGTCACCAGCATGGCCAATAAGATTGCGATCTCGGTGCAAAGCTACCGCGAGCGTACTGGCGAGAAGAGCGGCCCCCTGGGCGACGCCACCGCAGTGTTGCGCCATAAGCCCCACGGTGTGGTGGCGGTGTTCGGCCCTTACAACTTCCCTGGGCACTTGCCCAATGGGCACATCGTCCCGGCGTTGCTGGCGGGTAACACCGTGCTGTTCAAGCCGAGCGAGCTGACCCCCAAGGTCGCCGAGCTGACCGTGCAGTGCTGGATCGAAGCCGGTTTGCCGGCGGGCGTGCTGAACCTGCTGCAAGGCGCGCGGGAAACCGGCATCGCCCTGGCGGCCAACCCAGGCATCGACGGCCTGTTCTTTACCGGCTCCAGCCGCACCGGCAACCACTTGCACCAGCAATTCTCAGGGCGCCCCGACAAGATCCTGGCCCTGGAAATGGGCGGTAATAACCCGCTGGTCGTGGACGAAGTCGCCGACGTGGATGCGGCGGTGTACACCATCATCCAGTCGGCGTTTATCTCGGCAGGCCAGCGTTGCACCTGTGCCCGCCGCTTGCTGGTGCCGCAAGGTGCCTGGGGCGATGCCTTGCTGGCGCGCCTGGTGGCGGTGAGCGCGAGCCTTGAAGTGGGCGCTTTCGATCAGCAGCCGGCGCCGTTCATGGGTTCGGTGATCTCCCTGGCTGCGGCCAAAGCCTTGATGCAAGCCCAGGAACTGATGTTGGCCAATGGCGCCGTGGCACTGCTGGAGATGACTCAGCCTCAGGCTCAGGCCGCTTTGTTGACCCCTGGCATCATCGACGTAACCGGTGTGACGGAGCGTGAAGATGAAGAGCTGTTTGGGCCGCTGCTGCAGGTAATCCGCTATGCGGATTTTGCCGGTGCCATCGCGGAGGCCAACAACACCCAGTACGGCCTGGCCGCTGGCCTGTTGTCGGACTCCGAAGCGCGTTACCAGCAATTCTGGCTGGAAAGCCGCGCCGGCATCGTCAACTGGAACAAGCAGTTGACCGGCGCTGCCAGTACCGCGCCGTTCGGTGGTGTCGGGGCGTCGGGCAATCATCGCGCCAGTGCCTATTACGCGGCGGATTATTGCGCGTACCCGGTGGCGTCGCTGGAGACGCCGAGCCTGATAGTCCCGGCAACGCTCACGCCAGGTATAACGCTGATCTAAATGTGGGAGCGGGCTTGCTCGCGAATGCGGTGTTTCATTCAACATTTGAAGTGACTGAACCACCGTTTTCGCGAGCAAGCCCGCTCCCACAATGGATCTGTGGTGTATTCAAGTGATTTGATGCCTATAAAAACAGATGTTCGTGGAGCCTCGCCGATGAAATCCTGTGAAGTCAATTTTGACGGTCTAGTGGGGCCGACCCATAACTACGGCGGTTTGTCCTTCGGCAACGTCGCGTCCCAAAGCAACAGCCAGCAGTCTTCCAACCCGAAGGAAGCGGCGTTGCAGGGCCTGCAGAAAATGAAAGCCCTGATGGACATGGGCTTTGTGCAAGGTGTATTGGCGCCCCAGGAGCGCCCGGATGTAGCCGCCTTGCGCAGCTTGGGTTTCAGCGGCACCGACGCCCAGGTGATCGAGCAGGCTGCCAGGCAGGCTATGCCTTTGCTGGTAGCGAGCTGCTCGGCATCCAGCATGTGGGTAGCCAACGCCGCCACCGTCAGCCCAAGCGCCGACACCGCAGACGGCCGTGTGCATTTCACTGCCGCCAACCTCAATTGCAAATACCACCGCAGCATCGAGCACCCCACCACCAGCCGCGTGCTGGGGGCGATGTTCGCCGATGGCAAGCATTTCGCTCACCACGCCGCCTTGCCGGCCGTGGCGCAATTTGGCGATGAAGGCGCGGCCAACCACACGCGTTTCTGTCGTGAGTACGGTGAGGCGGGCGTCGAGTTTTTCGTCTTCGGCCGTAGTGCTTTCGACCCTCGTTACCCGGCCCCGCAGAAGTACCCGGCGCGCCAGACCCTCGAAGCCTCCCAGGCCGTTGCGCGCCTGCATGGCTTGAAGGATGACGGTGTGGTCTACGCCCAGCAGAACCCGGCGGTGATCGACGCGGGTGTGTTCCACAACGATGTGATCGCGGTGGGCAACGGCGAAGTGCTGTTCTATCACGAGGATGCGTTCCTCAACACCGAGCAGATGCTCGCCGAACTGCACGGCAAGTTGGGCAAGCTGGGCGGCAACTTCCAGTCGGTGTGTGTGCCTCGCGCGTTGGTCAGTGTCGAGGACGCGGTGCGTTCCTACCTGTTCAACAGCCAGTTGCTGACTCGTCCTGATGGTTCGATGCTGCTGATCGTGCCGGAAGAGTGCCGCGCCAATGAGCGCGTGTGGCAGTACCTGCAAGGTCTGACCGCTGCCGGCGGGCTGATTCGTGAGGTCAAGGTCTTCGACCTCAAGCAAAGCATGCAAAATGGCGGTGGGCCGGCGTGCCTGCGCCTGCGCGTGGCGTTGAACGAAACCGAGCTGGCGGCCGTGAACCCAGGCGTTATCATGACCGCGCCGTTATTCGAAACCCTGACCCAATGGGTGGGCAAGCACTACCGTGACAGCCTGCGCGAAACCGACCTGGCTGACCCGCAGTTGCTGCTTGAGTGCCGGACGGCATTGGATGAACTGACGCAAATCCTTAAACTGGGCTCGGTTTATCCTTTCCAGATCAATTAATGCCACACGGCTGAGATATTTTATTTATGACCGACACCCTGAAACTCATCCTTGAAGACACCGACGGCACCCAGCTGGAAACCTCCTGCACCCGCGTCGCCGTGGTCTGGCAGGGCAAGGAGATCTGGATCCAGCACGATGGCCGCGGCCAACTGCTGATTGGCGTAGACGTAGAAGAGGGCGACGCCGAGTACGCCAACCTGCTGATGCGCCCATTGGCCACCAACCTGATGAGCCTGCAACTGGAAATGGAACCGGCCGACGTTGAAGGTGACGACGACGATCACGTCCATGGCCCAGGCTGCAACCACTAAGGAAGCTGCTTATGCTCGCCCTCGGCAAACTGCTTGAACTGACCCTCGCCGGTCGTGAACCGGCGCAAAAAATTCAACTGACTGTCGACGGCGTGCAGATGCGCTGGCTCAGCGAAGGCGCGCTTGAAGTGCGCCCTCCTGAAGCTCTGGACAACGGCAGCGACTTGCTGCTGTCGTCCGGCATCCATGGCAACGAAACCGCGCCGATCGAATTGCTCGACCGCCTGTTGCATGGCATTGCCCGCGGGGAGATCAAACCCCGCACCCGTATTCTGTTCCTGTTCGGTAATACCGAGGCCATGCGCCGCGGTGAGCGTTACCTCGAGCTGGACGTCAACCGGCTGTTCAATGGCCGGCATGAACAAAACATCGGCCCCGAAGCCATGCGCGCCGCCGAGCTTGAGCAATTGGCCCGCAGCTTTTTCAGCCTGCCTGGCCGTTCGCGCCTGCATTACGACCTGCATACCGCGATTCGTGGTTCGAAAATCGAACAGTTCGCGTTGTACCCGTGGAAGGAAGACCGACAGCACTCGCGCCGTGAGCTGGAGCGCCTGAACGCGGCTGGCATGCAGGCGGTGCTGTTGCAGAACAAAACCTCGATTACCTTCACCGCGTTTACCTACGAACAACTCGGCGCCGAGGCGTTCACCCTGGAGTTGGGCAAGGCCCGGCCGTTCGGGCAGAACGACGGTGTGGACGTGTCGCGCCTGGAAGCGCGTCTGAAGCAGATCATCGAGGGCAACGAGCCTGAGACCGGTAGCCTCGACGGCCTGCAACTCTTCGCCGTTGCGCGAGAAGTGATCAAGCACAGCGACGCCTTCCTGATGCACCTGCCCGCAGATGTGGAAAACTTTTCGGAATTGGAAAGGGGCTACCTGCTGGCCGAAGACGTGGCCAAGACCCGTTGGGTGATCGAGGAGGAGGGCGCCCGCATTATCTTTCCCAACCCAAAGGTGAAGAACGGCTTGCGCGCCGGGATATTGATCGTGCCCACCACGGATGCCGGCCTGGCCTAAGAGCCAAGTCTGGCTCAGTCCAATGTGGGAGCTGGCTTGCCTGCGATAACATCACCTGGGTATCACTGATACACCCAGGTGTCTGCATCGCAGGCAAGCCAGCTCCCACACTGGTTTGCGGTGAGGCTTGGATTTAGACCGCTACCGCACGCGGCTCGCTACGACGGATCGCGCGTACCTTGTGCAGGGTATCGGCGCAGGTGCGCGCCGCTTCCTGGCCCTTGTGCACGAAGTGCTCGTAGAAAAACGTGGTGTGCTCGCTGCCGGCATGGAAGTGGTGCGGCGTCAGGGACACCGAGAACACCGGCACTTCAGTTTCCAGCTGCACCTGCATCAGGCCGCTGACTACCGATTGCGCGACGAATTCGTGACGGTAGATGCCACCGTCCACCACCAGCGCGGCAGCGACGATCCCGGCGTAGCGGCCGGTCTTGGCCAGCAACTTGGCGTGTAGGGGCATTTCAAAGGCGCCGCCGACTTCGAAGAAGTCGATGTCCGATTCCTGATAACCCTGGGCGATCATTTCGGCGAGGAAGCCTTTGCGCGATTGGTCGACAATATCCTTGTGCCAGCAGGCCTGGATAAACGCGACGCGCTCGCCGTGATGGTTTTTGCTTTTGCTGTCGATTGCGGTGGGTTGCATGTTCTGACTCCTGTTTAAGAAAAAAACAGGGCGTTATGAATCGAATGGGATTTAAGGGTACGCATGCGCAAACAAGCGCGCGGCCCTTAGGTGCCAATCCCGTTCTCTCTTCATCCGGACTATGACCGTCGGCCCCGGGATCACACCGGGTCTGCTGACCTCGTCGCCGTCCTGCCTGAGCAGTTCGAGGCGCCAAGCGCTCGCGGGCTATGCACATTGCGTGCAATTACCGCCGGTGGGGAATTGCACCCCGCCCTGAGAACGTTGCCACCAGAACCCTGGCGGCGCAGAGTTTTTAACATGGTTTTTCGAAAACTGCACGGCTGCCGTCTCGATAACTTATATCGGTTTGATTGGTTGGTATTCGAATGAATGCAATAGGGGCTTGATATTCCGTGGCTTTGCCCGCAGTAATCACACACAAAAGGACTTATCCACTCCGTTAGAGGCCCCCTTCATGACCGTGATCGACCTGCGCAGCGACACCGTGACCCAACCTACCCCCGGCATGCTCGACGCAATGGCCAGCGCCGTCAGCGGCGATGATGTCTACGGCGAAGACCCCAGCGTCAACCGCCTGGAGGCCGAGTTGGCCAAGCGCCTGGGCTTTGCCGCGGCGCTGTTCGTGCCCACCGGTACCATGAGCAACCTGCTGGCGTTGATGGCTCACTGTGAGCGCGGCGAGGAATACATCGTCGGCCAGCAGGCTCACACCTACAAATACGAAGGCGGCGGTGCGGCGGTGCTGGGGTCGATCCAGCCGCAACCCCTGGAAGTTCAAGCTGATGGCTCCCTTGATCTGAACCAAGTGCTTGCCGCCATCAAGCCCGACGACTTCCACTTCGCCCGCACACGCCTGCTGGCGCTGGAAAACACCATGCAGGGCAAAGTGCTGCCGCTGGATTACCTGGCCAAGGCCCGGGCATTTACCCACGAGCACGGCTTGGCCCTGCACCTGGATGGCGCCCGCCTTTACAACGCGGCAGTCAAGCTGGGGGTGGATGCGCGAGAAATCGCCCAGCATTTCGATTCGGTGTCGGTGTGCCTGTCCAAGGGCCTCGGTGCGCCGGTCGGCTCGGTGCTGTGTGGCTCGACGGCGCTGATCGCCAAGGCTCGGCGCTTGCGCAAGATGGTCGGCGGCGGCATGCGCCAGGCGGGCTCCCTGGCGGCGGCGGGGTTGTATGCTCTGGATCATCAGGTGCAGCGCCTGGCTGACGACCATGCCAACGCGCAATGGCTGGGCGATGAGTTACGCAAGGCCGGCTACAGCGTCGAGCCGGTGCAGACCAATATGGTGTATGTGCAGGTAGGTGATCAGGCGCAGGCGCTGAAGGCCTTTGCGGCCGAGCGTGGGGTCAAGTTGAGCGCCGCGCCGCGCCTGCGCATGGTCACCCATCTGGATGTGAGCCGGGCGCAGATCGAGCAAGTGGTGCAGACATTCGTCGCGTTTTCGCAGAAATGACAGTGCAGGCCGTCTAATTGACTGTTTCTATCACATAAACACGCTGTACCACCGGCAAAGGGCCGATATAATGCGGCCCTTTGCCGTCGCTCCGTCTGATGATGTTGCGCACTGGCCTTTGGCCGCAGCCTCCGTGGAAGAACCTAATGAAAAGCGCAGAAATCCGTGAAGCCTTCCTTCGCTTCTTCGAAGAGCAAGGCCACACCCGTGTAGCCTCCAGCTCCTTGATCCCAGGCAATGACCCAACCCTGCTGTTCACTAACGCGGGGATGAACCAGTTCAAGGACTGTTTCCTGGGCCAGGAAAAGCGCGCCTACACCCGCGCTACCAGCAGCCAGAAGTGCGTACGCGCCGGCGGCAAGAACAGTGACCTGGAAAACGTCGGCTACACCGCCCGTCACCACACCTTTTTCGAGATGCTGGGTAACTTCAGCTTCGGCGACTATTTCAAGAAAGACGCGATCACGTTCGCCTGGACCTTCCTCACCGGCGTGCTGAAGCTGCCCAAGGAAAAACTCTGGGTCACCGTGTACGCGACGGACGATGAAGCGTATGACATCTGGACCCAGGAAATCGGTGTACCTGCCGAGCGCATGATCCGTATCGGTGACAACAAAGGCGCGCCCTACGCGTCCGATAACTTCTGGACCATGGGCGATACCGGCCCGTGCGGCCCGTGCACCGAGATTTTCTACGATCACGGCGACGATATCTGGGGTGGCCCGCCAGGCTCGCCGGAAGAAGACGGCGACCGCTACATCGAGATCTGGAACAACGTGTTCATGCAGTTCAACCGCACCGCCGATGGCGTGTTGCATCCGCTGCCGGCACCGTCGGTAGACACCGGCATGGGCCTGGAGCGGATCAGTGCGGTGATGCAGCACGTTCACTCCAACTACGAAATCGACCTGTTCACCAACCTGCTGAGCGCCTCGGCGGCAGCTATTGGTTGCGCCAATGAAGGCCAGTCTTCGCTCAAGGTGGTGTCGGACCACATCCGTTCCTGCGGTTTCCTGATCGCAGACGGCGTGCTGCCGTCCAACGAAGGCCGTGGCTACGTGCTGCGTCGCATCATCCGTCGCGCGTGCCGCCACGGTAACAAGCTGGGCGCTACCGGCAGCTTTTTCTACAAGATCGTGGCCGCGCTGGTTGCCGAGATGGGCGATGCCTTCCCGGAACTCAAGCAACAGCAAAGCAACATCGAGCGGGTGCTCAAGGCTGAAGAAGAGCAGTTCTCCAAGACCCTGGAGCACGGCCTGAAGATTCTGGAACAGGACCTGGCTGAGCTCAAAGGCACCGTGGTGCCGGGTGATGTGGTGTTCAAGTTGTACGACACCTATGGTTTCCCGATGGACCTGACTGCCGACATCGCCCGCGAGCGTGAGTTGACCGTCGACGAAGCCGGTTTCGAGCGTGAGATGGAAGCCCAGCGCGTGCGGGCCCGTTCGGCCAGCTCCTTTGGCCTGGACTACAACACCCTGGTCAAGGTTGACGTACCGACCGAGTTCACCGGCTACAAGGCGACTGCGGGCTCGGCCAAGATCGTCGCCATTTATAAAGACGGTAAGTCGGTCGACGTGTTGAGCGAGGGTGAAGAGGCGGTTGTGGTGCTGGACCAGACGCCGTTTTATGCCGAGTCGGGTGGCCAGATTGGCGATTGCGGTTTCCTGAGCTCGACATCCGGTCGTTTTGACGTGCGCGACACCACCAAGACCGGCGGTGCGTTCCTGCATCACGGTGTGCTGGTGCTGGGCAACTTGACTGTGGGCGCACCGGTAGACACCCAGGTCGATGCCGATGTAAGGCATGCCACGGCGTTGAACCACTCGGCCACGCACTTGCTGCACGCCGCGCTGCGCCAGGTCCTGGGCGAGCACGTGCAGCAAAAAGGTTCGTTGGTGGACAGCCAGCGCCTGCGTTTTGACTTCAGCCACTTTGAAGCGATCAAGCCTGAGCAGATCAAGGCCCTGGAAGACATCGTCAACGCCGAGATTCGCAAGAACACCCCGGTTGAAACCGAAGAAACCGATATCGAGACCGCCAGGAACAAAGGCGCCATGGCGCTGTTTGGCGAGAAGTACGGCGACGAAGTTCGCGTACTGAGTATGGGCGGCAGCTTCTCGGTAGAACTCTGTGGTGGCATCCACGCCAACCGCACCGGCGATATCGGCCTGCTGAAGATCATCAGCGAAGGTGGTGTGGCCTCGGGCGTACGTCGTATTGAGGCGGTGACTGGTGCTGCGGCCCTGGCTTACCTCAATGCAGCCGAAGAACAACTCAAGGAAGCGGCCGGCCTGGTCAAGGGCAGCCGCGACAACCTGATCGACAAGCTGTCCGCCGTTCTGGAGCGCAACCGTGCGCTGGAAAAACAGCTGGAGCAGTTGCAGGCCAAAGCGGCGAGCGCTGCGGGCGATGACCTGTCGGCCGCGGCGGTTGACGTCAAGGACGTAAAAGTCCTGGCGGCGCGCCTGGACGGCCAGGATGGCAAGGCGCTGTTGGCCTTGGTCGATCAGTTGAAGAACAAGCTCGGCCGCGCAGTGATCCTGCTCGGCAGTGTCCATGAGGATAAGGTCGTTCTGGTTGCGGGTGTAACCAAGGACCTGACTGGCCAACTCAAAGCCGGTGATTTGATGAAGCAAGCCGCTGCGACAGTGGGCGGCAAGGGCGGTGGTCGTCCGGACATGGCGCAAGGCGGTGGTGTCGATGCCGCAGCGCTGGACGCGGCCCTGGCCTTGACCGTGCCATTTGTCGAGGCAGGTATTTAAAGCACTGTTAACCGGCCCGTGGTCTAGTCACGGGCTTGTTCAGTGCAGGTGGATTGGATATTAGGCGCCCCTTTACGGGCTGAGGCGGCTTGGAAATGGCTTTGATCGTACAGAAGTTTGGAGGCACCTCGGTTGGTTCTGTCGAAAGAATCGAGCAGGTCGCCGACAAGGTTAAGAAGTTCCGCGATGCTGGTGATGACCTGGTAGTGGTGCTGTCGGCCATGAGTGGCGAGACCAATCGCCTGATCGATCTGGCCAAAGCCATCAGCGGTGATCAACAGCCGCTGCCGCGTGAGCTGGATGTGATCGTCTCCACGGGCGAGCAGGTGACCATTGCGCTGTTGGCCATGGCGCTGAACAAGCGTGGCGTGCCAGCGGTGTCCTACACTGGTAGCCAAGTGCGCATTCTTACAGACAGCGCACATACCAAGGCGCGGATCCTGCAAATTGATGATCAGAAAATTCGTACTGATCTGAAAGCAGGGCGCGTGGTAGTTGTAGCGGGTTTCCAGGGTGTGGATGAGCACGGCAACATCACCACGCTGGGTCGTGGCGGTTCGGACACCACCGGTGTGGCGCTGGCGGCAGCGCTCAAGGCGGACGAATGCCAGATCTATACCGATGTGGATGGCGTCTACACCACTGACCCACGCGTCGTGCCAGTGGCCCAGCGGCTGGACAAGATCACCTTTGAAGAAATGCTGGAAATGGCCAGCCTTGGTTCCAAGGTGTTGCAGATTCGTGCGGTGGAGTTCGCCGGCAAGTACAACGTTCCGCTGCGCGTATTGCACAGCTTCAAGGAGGGTCCGGGCACCCTCATTACTATTGATGAAGAGGAATCCATGGAACAGCCGATCATTTCCGGCATCGCTTTCAATCGCGATGAAGCCAAGCTGACGATCCGTGGCGTGCCAGACACCCCGGGCGTGGCTTTCAAGATTCTGGGTCCTGTCAGCGATGCGAATGTTGAAGTCGACATGATCGTGCAGAACGTTTCGCACGATAACACCACCGATTTCACCTTCACCGTGCATCGCAACGAATACGATGCAGCATTGAAAATCCTGCAGAACACAGCGAGCGAGATTGGCGCCCGTGAAGTGGTCGGCGATACCAAGATTGCCAAGGTGTCGATCGTAGGGGTGGGCATGCGTTCCCATGCTGGCGTTGCCAGCCGTATGTTCGGGGCCCTGGCCAAAGAAGGTATCAACATCCAGATGATTTCCACCTCGGAAATCAAAGTCTCGGTAGTGCTCGAAGAGAAGTACCTGGAACTGGCTGTACGCGCGCTGCATACGGCTTTTGAGTTGGATGCTCCGGCCCGACAGGGCGAGTGATGCGTTGCCAGGAAGGCGCGGTTTACCGCGCCTTTCATTTTTTTGTGGGGTACATGGTCTTTTGCATGGGCTCGACAATACTTAGCGAGTAGGGCTACGACCTTTTGGTTGTAGGTCGAATGCTTTTTTTTTGCAGACTGTTGTTCCTGAACTGAAATGCGTGAGGTGAAAGGTATGCTGATTCTGACTCGTCGTTGCGCAGAAAGCCTGATTATCGGTGATGGCGAAATCACCGTGACGGTGCTCGGCGTTAAAGGCAATCAAGTACGTATTGGGGTTAATGCTCCGAAAGAGGTGGCGGTCCACCGCGAGGAAATCTACCTGCGGATCAAGAAAGAGAAGGACGAAGAACCAAGCCTTTAATTTTTATCGTTTTTTATGTTTGCAAACGGGGAGGAACGTGGTTAATATACGCCCCGTGTTGCGGAGAGCTGGCCGAGTGGCCGAAGGCGCTCCCCTGCTAAGGGAGTACACCTCAAAAGGGTGTCGGGGGTTCGAATCCCCCGTTCTCCGCCATTATTTGCTTAGTACGTTGCAATCTGGTTTTTTCGGTAAGTTGTTGAAAATACTCGAAAAAATAGCTTTACATAGAGATTGAACGGCCTATAATGCGCGGCAACAAATGCACTCGTAGCTCAGCTGGATAGAGTACTCGGCTACGAACCGAGCGGTCACAGGTTCGAATCCTGTCGAGTGCACCATACAAACAAAAAGCCCGCCTAGTGCGGGCTTTTTGCCGTCTCGGGTTTGTGTGGGTTTTATCCGGCGTCCTCCTTTTTCTCCCTCTTCATGTGTTTTCCCATGCGCCTGCGTCGTCGCAGTTCATAGATGCAGCCAATACTGAGCTTTGGCGTGCAAGCGCTTGTTCTTTCCAGTTTTTTAACGTTTAAAACGTCCGGGCGGTGTATCATGCGCCCGTCAGCCCCGCCGGGGCTTGTGGAATACCTCCATGGACTTACCCAGTAGTTACTCAGTACCCCGCTTTACCAATCATGAATTGACTGATTGATCCTTCCGGCGTGCCCCGCTGCTGGGAGTGGAGTTCGCCTATGACCGAAGTAGAAGTAAAGAAGACACAAGAAAGCCTGCAGGATCGTCTGGCTCAAGTTATCGAGCTGCTGCAGCGCCAGCGCGTGGTCGAAGACCTCACGCACCGCCAGGAAGGTCCGAACCACGACCGCGTCGAAAACCTGGTTCACCGGCAAAACCTCGTCGAGCTACAACGCAAGCTCGATGACCTGCACTCCGCCGACGTCGCCTATATTCTTGAAGCCTTGCCGTTGGATGACCGACTGACCCTGTGGCAGTTGGTGAAGGCTGATCGTGACGGTGACATCCTTCTGGAAGTATCGGACTCGGTGCGTGAAACGCTCATCGCCGACATGGATGACCACGAGCTCCTGGCTGCCGCCAAGGAGATGGATGCGGACGAGCTTGCTGACCTGGCACCTGAGCTGCCCCGTGATGTTGTCCATGAGTTGATGGAGGCGCTCGATACGCAGCAGCGTGAGCGTGTGCGTTCCGCGCTGTCGTACGACGAGGATCAGGTCGGCGCCCTGATGGACTTCGAGATGGTCACCATTCGCGAAGACGTCAGCCTGGAAGTGGTGTTGCGTTACCTGCGCCGTCTAAAAGAATTGCCCGGCCACACCGACAAATTGTTTGTGGTCGACTATGAGGGGATCCTCAAAGGCGTTTTGCCGATCAAGCGCCTGCTGGTCAATGATCCGGAGAAGAAAGTTGCTGACCTGATGGCCAGCGATACCGTGAGCTTCCATCCGGACGAAGATGCCTACGACGCGGCCCAGGCATTCGAGCGTTACGACTTGATCTCGGCTCCGGTGGTGGATAAGAACGGCAAGTTGATCGGTCGTCTGACCATCGATGAAATCGTCGACTTGATCCGTGAAGAAAGTGAAACCGAAGTCCTCAACATGGCGGGTTTGCGTGAAGAGGAGGATATTTTCGCGTCGGTCTGGCGTTCACTGCATAACCGCTGGGCCTGGCTGGCTATCAATCTGATTACCGCGTTTATCGCTTCTCGCGTGATCGGGTTGTTTGAGGGTTCCATCGAGAAGCTGGTGGCCTTGGCGGCGTTGATGCCGATTGTGGCGGGTATTGGCGGTAACTCCGGGAACCAGACCATCACCATGATCGTGCGCGCCATGGCGCTGGATCAGGTCAGTACTGCCAATTCCTCACGGCTGCTGCGTAAGGAACTGGCGGTAGGCCTCATAAACGGATTGGTGTGGGGCGGTGTGATTGGCGTGGTGGCTTACTTGCTCTACGGCAGTTGGTCCCTGGGCGTGGTAATGACTGCGGCCATGACCCTTAACCTGTTGCTGGCGGCCTTGATGGGGGTATTGATTCCCATGACCCTGGCGCGTCTAGGTCGCGATCCTGCCATGGGTGCCAGTGTGATGATCACGGCCATGACTGACAGTGGTGGTTTCTTCATCTTCCTTGGCCTGGCAACGATCTTCCTGCTCTGACCCTTCCAGCGGGGGCAAATCTGCCCTCGCTTTGCTTCTTATTCCCAAACTCCAGGCAAAAAAAAGCCAGCACATGGCTGGCTTCGGCTTTCAGGTGTCAATCAATTGGCTTCTGCGGCCGCCTCCACGTCATGCGCGATAAGCGAGACGAGAGCATTTTGCTGGCGGTGGGAGAGCTGACGAAAACGCTGCAGCAGTTCGCGTTCGTGCAGTGACAGCTCGGGGCTGTCCAGGCGCATGCTCAACTCTTCACCCAGGGCACCTTCCTGAATAAGGCTTTGTTCCAGGCGTGCGATGATTTCGGAGTTCATGCTGCGGTGATGATTGCGAGCCACCTCGGCAATGCGTTCCCGCATTCCGTCTGGCAGACGTACGACGAATTTGTCAGCCGTACGGCTGGAATAAATTGCCTGTTTCAATGGGCGCATATATTTAACCGGTTAGTTCAGGGGAGCGGTTTCTGGAATTGGCCGCAAGATGAGTGTTAAGACAAGGCTCACGACCAAAGTTCAACCCGAATTGCAAAGAGGCCGCATCATGCCTCAGATTTGACATTTCATTGGCGTCAATTCTGTGACAAATATTGAACCGCCTACAGGCTTTATGCCAGTACTGATTTACGTTTTTGCGGACTGGTTAGAAAAAATCCTGCGACTGCAGCGAAGCTCGTCAATCTTCGCCCAAGCCTGCACGGCATCCGGGTTGAAGGGCGCCCGTCCTATAGCGATATGGCCTTTTGCCCTCAAGCTTAAGGTTAGTAGCTGTTCGCCTATTTACGAGTATCAGGCGACATAAGGTAGGGGAGGGAGATGGGGAAGGGGGTTAGCGCAGGAGCGGATCGAATTTGATTCGGCGACCCTTGATTAGCGTCAGTACCAGTAGGCTGCCCAGCACGGCGCTGGCGACGAAGGCTAGGGTTTGAGTTTGTTGTGATGTAGCTCCCAGGCCTAGCGCAACAGATAGGAGCGTCAGGCACAGAAACAACCAGGCAGATTTCGACATGAATAGTGTTCTCAGAAAACCCAATGCTCGGCCGCTGGCGCTGATTGTGTATCTTGGGTCAGGCGGATGGGAGATTGGGGGTTTGCAGTCATCAGTGCCAACTGAGGTCGCTGTTGCAGATGATGGGGAATGGCTTGGCTGATTTGCGCGCCGTCTTCAGTACTGGTCGGCTGAAAATGAAACGTCACCACCGTAGCCAGTGCCACAGCGTTCAGTGCTAGTAGAAGGGCACTGTTCATCATCATAGTCTCCACGGTGCCTGGAACGATTGGTTTTGTG
This sequence comes from Pseudomonas sp. FSL W5-0203, assembly GCF_001896155.1. NCBI lineage: Bacteria > Pseudomonadati > Pseudomonadota > Gammaproteobacteria > Pseudomonadales > Pseudomonadaceae > Pseudomonas > Pseudomonas sp. FSL W5-0203. The sequence goes on along the minus strand of NZ_MPOR01000047.1, from coordinate 3,266 downwards.
TTTATGACTTTGCAGATGTCGTGCCAATCTATTATTCCAATAAAAACAAGGAGTTAAGATTGTTTTTTGAGGGCGCTGGGTTGCAGTTTGCAATGATGGCATATTGGCGTAGTGCAATTTGCACGATGAAGGTGAAAGTCTTGGCATGCTGAATGAGGCTATGAACGTACGCGCAAGGATAGGCCTACAGTCAAAATGCCAACGGACGACATGACAAAACCAGCCTCGGCCGTTAAGATGCACGCCGTCTGTCGCTAGCCCTTCAGGGTAAGCGTGGCATTTGTCCCAGTAGCTCAATTGGATAGAGCATCCCCCTCCTAAGGGGAAGGTTGGCCGTTCGAACCGGCCCTGGGACACCATATAAACAAGTGTGTCTAGCTTACGTGCGTCGCCTGCGACTCTTTCGGGCTATCACCGGGCTAGCGACCAACCAAGCTTTGAGTGTCTGCTCTATTAGGCGTGCCGGCTAATACGCTGCGTGTAGTCGGTGAGCGACATCGTTGTTGGGTGGAGCTGGATGTGCATTCTTTGCTGCGAATTCTGTTCTGCACCCCGCTGCCTTGCTTATAGGCAAAGCATCGCTTATGATCTGATGCATGTCAGTGACTAGGAGAATCTCCAGTCGGTTTGGAATACTGGCCTCTACAGGTGTCTAGTCTCCGTCTTACGTTTGTGTAGGGTTATGCAGGGTAAGTAACTGCATAACCTTGCACAGATAGTAAGGAGCCCTCCAGCAGCACCTCCGGAACCTTCAGCTGCACCTCTCACCTTCAGCAGCACCTCCCACCTTCAGCAGCACCTTCAGAACCTTCAGAACCTTCAGCAGTACCTCCAGCCTCCAGCACCTATAACCACCCTGACTCTCTTCTGCTCTTCTCAGGCCTCTTCGCTTGTTGTAAGCGTGCGCAGCTCTAGATTTCGTCTGTAATTCTATGGAATTTCGACTCTAGGTCAGTGTACTGGTTCTTTTGCGTAGTATCCGTCTGCTAACTTCGTTTCGGCCATGCTCTTCGGAAAGTTAGAAGACCTCGAAATTTTGTCTGGAATCGACTAGCATGCAAGCTAGATTGGCTAAAACCACACACGGATAAATAACTGCCGATTTAAAATCGGCAAATTGGGCAAATTAAGCCATGAATAGAAGACCGTTAGAGCAGTTGTTTTATGCGACGTTTCGAGGGAAGCAGGAGTTTGCAGATTTTTCAAAGGTTAATGTAAATACTGCTTACTCAAAAAAGGATTTTGATGGGCGATCTATATACATACCAGACAAAACATTAAAGCTTTACTTGGGTTTCTTAAGTAGGGTGTTGTTTGATCGCCTTCCTGTTGCGAAAGAAGTGGTGTTCTCATACAGGAAGGGCGTGAATGTTGTTGATGCAGTAGAAAAGCACTCTGAAAACAAATATTTTTTCCAGTCCGATATAGAGAACTTTTTTGGTAGTATAAATCGAGAACTCATCAGTAATACTATCCTTGCTGCTGTTGAGTTATGTCCTATAGCAGACATTGAAGATTGGCTGGACAGGATAATGGAGCTTGTTACAGTTGATGGAGTGCTTCCGCCTGGCTATCCCACCTCTCCGGCGATTAGTAATGCTTGTCTTTATGCGTTCGATAAAAAATTTATTGGTTGGTGTGACAGTAATTCCCTTACTTATACTAGGTATGCCGATGACATAATCGTTTCAGGTAAAAGTGAGGAGCAAATGCACTTGCTGATCCCTAAAATTACTGAGCTGTTGGATGCTGAGTTTGGTAAGGGTATGAAATTAAACTCTAATAAGACAAAGTTTATTCGTCCCGGAGAAAAAGTAAGAATACTCGGTGTTGCAATTCTGCCAAATGGTAAAGTCTCTGTTGATGGAAGACTTAAAAAGCATTCGGAAACAGCGATGCATCTTTTGCTGAAAGATAAAAAAATGTTCGCGTCTTTTTTAAAGGAAGAAGATGTGGAGAAGTCGCTGAAAAAATTTTCAGGTCAGCTTAATTACATTAATACAGTCGATCCTAGTTTTTTAGATAAGTTAAGGAAAAAGTACGGGGCCGCAGCTGTAGATAAAATAATCCATATTTCGGTTGCTTCATAATGCAGCTCTTTGTCGAAGTTAGGAATGTCCAGCATATTAACGATCTTCGCATTGATTTGGGTCTGAACCGGAATGGGTTGACGTGTATAGTGGGTAAAAATGGTGTAGGTAAAACTACTCTAATTAAGTCTATTAGAAATTTGAAAATTGCCGATACTTTTTCAAAAATGGCTCAGCCTGGTGCAATAAAGCCTGGTAGTAAGATAAGTTATATTTGTGATGGTGCAGCTTATCATTTTGAGTATGATCATAATATTGAAGATCTCAACAGTAAGGATGTTTTTCCTCAAGGGTTGAAAAAGCAAATTGAAGTTGAGTTGCCCATTCCTTGGGGGCAACGTTTTAATGGGTATCAGAGTATTAGCTCTGCTGATAGCGATATCCGTACTGCTGTTATGATTGGCGACTATTCGGTGCCTGAAGAGCTAATATTGTTATTGGCTGACGTTTATGGGGATAATAAGTTTTCAGATTTGAAAGAAGTTAGAATAGGTAAGAATAATTATTATATAATGCCCTTGAAGGATGATCGTTATGTTAGGGAGGATCATCTGAGTTCGGGGGAGTTTTTCTTAATATCACTTTATAGGAAAATAAAGGGCCCGGCTAAACTTATCGTGATTGATGAGATTGATATTTCATTGGATGCTGCCGCTCAAAGCAGGCTGATCGGATGGCTTAGGAAGTTCTGCGAAGTTGAAAGTATAAGCATGGTGTTTACTACTCATTCTATGGCGATAATGCGAACCATGAATGATGGTGAGCTTTACTATATGAGTTGTGAAGATGATGTCATAACCACGTATCCTGTTTCATATAACTATGTGAAGTCGGTTCTTTTTGGCTTTAAAGGGTGGGATCGTTATATTTTAACCGAAGACCCAGTGCTAGAAGGCTTTTTTAAGTTCCTTATAGCGAGGCACAATATTCCTAGTTTCTACTCGTTTCAGATCATTCCGGTTGGCGGTGGTGATAATGTAGCCCAGCTACGGCAGAAGAATGTTTTCGAAGGGTTTTTCGGCTCAGAAGAAAACGTGATGGCTATTCTTGACGGGGACTATGAGGGCACGCGTAGCGGTCGCAAAAAAAATACATACGGCGGTTGCAGGAGCTGAGTGCAACACGGTTATTGAATTGAAGCCGGAGCATCATGCCGCATTGCCATGGAATTTTGCA
>NZ_MPOR01000046.1:0-39035 GCF_001896155.1 Pseudomonas sp. FSL W5-0203 | reverse complement strand
CGAGGTGATGGGAGAGGTCATGCAAAATTCCATGGCAATGCGGCATGATGCTCCGGCTTCAATTCAATAACCGTGTTGCACTCAGCTCCTGCAACCGCCGAGAATAAGTGGCTATTCTCGTGAAGAGTTGTTGGGCAGTCCGCACAATTTGGTTCGTCATCCCGACATGCCTCCAGCTGTTTTCGGGCTGATGTGGGGCTATCTGAAGGCTGGCAAAAGCTGGATGGGTATCATCAAGAATCGCTGCAAGAATGGTGACTTCTATTGGGTCAGTGCGTATGTGACACCTATTCTCGAAGATGGCCGCTTAACAGGCTACGAGTCCGTTAGAGTCAAGCCGACTCGGGAGCAAATTGATCGCGCACAAAAGCTGTATGACCGGTTGCGTGCAGGTAAAAATTCCATTCCCCAAAATCGTCATTATGCGGCATTCATGAGGAGGATGGTCTTACCTGCAACTGCGGCTGCGTTGGCAATAGGTGCGGCTAGCGTGCTGCCAAGCCTGGCAGCACAAGCGGTAACTGCCGTGCTCTTTCTCGTTACAGGATGGTGGTCCTATACGCGGCTGGAACATCAGTTGAGTCATATCATGAAATGCGCCCCTGACGCTTTTTCAGATCCGATTAGCGCCATCACTTACAGCGATACGTATGGCCCTTCAGCGCAGTTGGAAATGATATTGATTAGTGAGGATGCACGCCTTAAAACCGCACTGACTCGGCTAAGCGATCTGGCCAGCCAAGTGGCTGAAGCCGCTGCGCATTCCTCCTTACTCTCGAACCAAACTGAAAATGCCTTGCTGGAGCAGCGAGCGGAAACGGACATGACGGCAGCCGCCATGACGGAGATGGCGGCCTCAATCAACGAAGTGGCAGGGCATGTTCAAAAAACCGCCATGGAAGCGCAAGCAGCAAATGAACTGGCTGAACAAGGTGATAAAGTCGCCGGTACTTCCCGTGAGGCCATTCAGTTGCTGGCCAGTACCGTCACGAATATCAGCACTGCTGTGGATTACCTTGCCAATGAAACCCAGCAAATTATGGCTGCTGCGGGGGTGATTCAAGCCATTGCTGATCAAACCAACCTACTCGCTCTCAACGCTGCAATTGAAGCGGCTAGGGCTGGTGAGCAGGGTCGTGGTTTTGCGGTAGTAGCTGATGAAGTCCGGGCCTTGGCCGCTAAAACCCGCGTATCGACTCAACAAATTCAAAACGTCATTGAAACCCTTAAAAAAGGCGCAGATGAGGCTGTGAGCATTGCCAAACTCGGTATTCGCGAGGCCGACCACGGTGTACAGCAAGTTATAGAGGCGCAGTGTGCTCTCCAAGGCATTCGCGATGCTGTTGAACGGATCAGTGGTATGAGCCAGCAAATGGCAGCCGCTTCAGAAGAGCAGGCTAGTGTCGCTGAAGATATTGCTCGGCAGATTAATAACGTAGCGGGAACGGTTGAGAGAACAGCGAAGAATGCTAACTCCGCCGTGATTCGTGGCCGCGAACTTGAAAGTACATCCCGTGGTTTAAACTCGTTGGTTGAACGGTTCAACAGGTAGTGACCTTATGACTATTTTGGTGAATTAGGTTTATATATGAGTGCAAGATACCGTGCAGCGGTGGATGCGGCAGCTATTTTCTCGGAAACCGATAAATCCGGAATAATCACCTATGTCAATGAGCAGTTCTGTAATATTTCTGGCTATAGCGCACAGGAGTTGATTGGGCAAAACCACCGCATACTAAACTCAGGGCAGCATCCCCCTGAGTTCTTTATTGATATGTGGAAAAAAGTTTCACGTGGGCAGGTATGGAAAGGTGAAATTTGCAACCGTAAAAAGGATGGCAGCCTGTATTGGGTAGAGAGCACCATTGTACCCATGTACGATGATGCCAGCCAGCGGGTGCAGAAATACGTTTCCATTCGTTTCGATGTGACCGAAAAGCGGAAGTTTCTGGAAACCTTGCAATGGCAGGCTGAGCACGACGAGCTGACGGGTCTTCCAAATCGTTTTTTGCTGTCCAAAGCGCTTGATCAGGCTATTGTCAAAGCAAAGAGCCAGTCCAGCACGGTTGCCGTGGGCGTGCTTGATCTCGATGGGTTTAAGCAGATTAACGACCGCTATGGCCACGAGATAGGTGATCGTCTGTTAGTGGCGGTGGCTGATCGCCTGAAACATAGTATGCGTATCGAAGATACCGTAGCCCGTTTGGGAGGCGATGAGTTCGTGCTGATTTTGGGTGTGCGGGATCCCAAGGTGTTGGAAAGCGCCCTGCAGAGGCTTTTAGCTGCCCTTTCCGCCGTCTACATCATCGATGGCATAGGCATTAATATTTCCGCCAGTATCGGTGTGACGCTCTATCCAAACGATAATGAGAATGCCGATACACTGCTACGTCATGCCGATCAGGCTATGTATAAGGCTAAACAAAGTGGCCGTAACTGTTTCTATTTGTTTGATGTATCAAAAGATAAGATGGATAAATCAGCTTTTGATACCGTAATACGGGTTCGCCAAGCGTTACATGATGGTGAGTTATGCTTGCATTATCAACCAAAAATAAGTTTGAGCAGTGGGGCAGTGATTGGTTTTGAAGCACTATTGCGTTGGCAGCATCCGCGAGATGGACTTATATTACCGCAGTATTTTATACCGTTGATTGAGCAGAGCGATCTGATCGTGGAGATCGGCGAGTGGGTCATAGATCAGGCGCTCAGTCAAATAGAACAATGGGCGGACTTGGGTCATTCGTGGTCTGTGAGTGTAAACATTGCAGCATTACATTTGAAAAAAGAAAACTTTGTAAAGTCCCTAAATTTTTTGCTGGACAGCCACCCTAATGTTTTGCCGCAGATGTTGGATATTGAGATTACCGAATCAGTGGTGATAGAACACTTATCACATGTCACTCAGTGCCTCATTGCTTGCCAGGATCTGGGTGTGACATTTTCGTTGGACGACTTTGGAACCGGGTATTCATCGCTGAGCTACCTTAAACAACTGCCCACGCAGTCAATCAAGATAGACAAATCTTTTATACGCGACATACTCATCGATAAAGACAGCTTGGGGCTGACTAAGGCGATCATCGGCCTAGCGAAATCGTTTAACCGCGAGGTTATTGCTGAAGGGGTGGAAACGGTTGAGCACGGAGTGTTGCTGATGAACCTAGGTTGTGATGTAGCGCAAGGCTATGGTATTGCGAAACCCATGCCGGTAGAAAAAGTGCCATCTTGGGTGGCGAAGTTTGTCCCTGCTCATTTATCTAGAGGGGTAATAGATAAACCGCACCGTCCATGAACTGATTGCGTCGTCGCAACCTAGTGGATTGAGCGGTTAATTCATTTATCCACCGGTAACGATATACTGTGCGTCCAATGCCATGGATTGGTTATGCGCATGGCTCGACCGACTTTCCCCATTCGCTCGAAATATATTTTTTATGATACACTATCCCAGCTGTTTTTTTCTGGAACAATGAAATAATTAATATTATCATAAACAACAAATCGATAATAATAAAGAGGATCATATATGTCGGATCAAGAGTTAATACTAGAGCAACTCCGTAACGTGAATTATGATAAGTTAAGCAAACAAGATATCGTAACAATGCTAAATGCAGGGGAACAGACTCTAGAAAATATGGCAGCATCAAGAAAAACTGCCATTGATATAATAGCAGAGGCAATGAACCAAACAAAGAATACGCTTGAGGCACTTGATTATTCTGGAAAGGTAGAAGCTGAAATCAGGAAAAATCTCAGCATACTGAGAGAGCTACTGATGACTGGCGATCTATAGCCCCCTAGACTGGGCTAGATTATGGGCTTTGTTGCATGAGGGTCCTGCAGTTGACAGCGCACCTCCTCCTGGAGCAGAAGTGTCAGGCTCTGTGGCATCCCCGGCAGCAAACAGTTCCCAGAAAGCAATTCCGAGCCAGGCAGAGCCAGCTATTACGCCAGCAGTGATAGGTGTTGAGATGCCCGTCATTTCCGGCTGGTACACGTTCTGCCCTACCGCGGCTGACCAAGGTAGCCCAAAACTTCTGGATCTCCTTTATGACGTGCGAGCGAATGCCGGCAAAGTGGCCTTCTTCGACATACAGGTGGACATCGACTGCGTGTTGGGTAGGCAGCCGGACTATGATGCTGCGTTCAGTAGGCTCGAGGACGCGGACGAGGTAATTTACCTCTTGCGCGTGCCCCTAGTAATGGACGGCGATCCTGTCACGCCCCGGCAATGGATTAGCGGCAAGCGCGATCCCTCCGTTCTGCGTACCATGTATAGCGACAATGGTTCCGCGATAGCGATACACAATGGGAACGACAGTCGTAATCCCCTGTCACGTTTCCAGCCCCATGTTGAGGGAAGCAACGACATCCTCTTCGGGCCCTATGCGATAAAGGAAAGCTCCGACGACGATGCCATCACGTTCGATCTGAACGCTTCGTTTCTTGACAGTGCCGCTCTGCAGCAGGCGACCATTATCGCGGAAGAACTCCGTGCTACCCGTGCGCTGCCTACGACTTTGCATTCGCCAGTCGGGAAAGGCGGGTCATAACCGTTTTTGTTTTGCGCAACTGCCATTCTGCTTGTGGTTGGGAATGTTTGCGAACCAACACCGCAATGTTCGAAGCGCGAGCGGTAAAGATCCGGCTTGGGGCGGAAGCCGTCGATCAGAAGGATCAGCTCTTGGCCATTGCCTGCTTATCGTCACTTTGGCATTCGTTGATTCTGTTCAATCTCGAGCCAGGGCATCCGTCGTCGTCTGTTGTGCATCCTTTGCACGTAATGTTGCTGTACGTCTGCAATGTCGTCATCTGCCGCCCATCTAACGCGCGGCAGAGCGGCAGCGGTGCATTGCCAACTCCGCTTCCGTAAATTTCTGACGGTAAAATCGCCTGAAAGCGAATTTTTGATACCGGATGAGATGCCACCATTTGGGCTCTAGAAGCAGTTGGAGCCTTGGCCATGAGCAAAGAACCGCAAGCGATAGTCGCCTTGCTGGATCAGCAATATGAGCAGTTGTTGGTGGACGCGAGACGCCTGGTAACAAGCTATGTGGATGCGTCCATGAAGCTGTACAAAAAGACTGGGGCCAGATCTGTTGTAGCTGCCGTGTCAATCAAGCAAACGAGCCCGAATGCGTACTCGATCTACTGGTGCAAACTGGTGCCACTGCATGGGCAAAAAAACAAATTCGCGCCCCTTACTATTGCCAAGGGCAATGGCAAACACAAATACCCGGCTTCCTCGTTCGAGTTTGTTAAATACCCTTACCGCCGCCTGGTTTTGCAGGTTGAGGAGCGTCTTGCTGAGATTCGTAGCATTGCCAGCGAGAATCGTCAGCTGCGTCGGACGTTGGTCGCTTATGAAAAGAAACTGTCTAGATACCAAGCGCTTGATCATGGCGGTCTCTATTCGGGAGAGTAGAGGCTGAGTGCCTATAAGCAGTGCCGAACGGATCTGAACCGATTTTAGCGTCCGAAAGCCCCGTGCAGCATGGTCTGACGGGGCTTTCTTGTATCAGCAGTGAATTCCTGTGCGACATGTTGCAGCGCTTGAGTAGGTTACGGGCTATAAGCAGTGTAGTGCGCTAAATCTACTCGCTGCCAGCCAGCAGGCCAGTGCATGCGGGGTTCAAAGGCTATATTTGCTATTAGCAGTGATGCGTACGTCCAAGGCTGCTGGCCAACTGCGATCTGTATTAGCAGTGAGAGGCTTCACTTTCATAAAATAAACATTGGTAGGTGCCGGTCTAGCTGGTACCTGTGTCGCGCAGCGGATGGCGGCGGTGATGCGCTACCCTTCACTGCATCGCTGCTGTTCGAATGCAATGCGGTTCATTACGCAGATGGGGATGGGGTAGCCCTGGATGTGGGTCGTGAGAGCCTCGCTGCCGGCGATCACCATGATGCAGGAGAGGCCTCTGCGGAAGCGCATTCCTCGTCCCGAGTAATTGCGCGGGATGATCTCCCATGATTCGTCGTCGTAGTAAAAACCAACGATTTCTGACCAGTGCGATTGGACGCCCGCGCCCATGATGCCTACTGGTGTCAGGCAGAAAATTTCTACCTGGGTTTCCTGCCCAAGAGGTACGGCGTAAACCCGACCGTTTGGTGCAATGGGTGGGAAGTACTGCCCGTTACCGAGGTGGCGAAATTCCATGGTGGTGCTCCGGATAGATGAGGTCGCTAGACACTCTCCGGTAGTTTTAGGAAAACCCAAGATCAGATGTTGTCTGCGAGTCGGCGCACGGGTTATGGCGTACCGGGCAAGCTAATTCGCCACATCGAGAAGCGAGCATGCCGTTGATCTAAGCGCTTCGGCGCTCCGGTCATTTTCGCATTGACGCGGCAACTGACTACCCAGCCAAGGTCATCGCTGATCTCATGGACTTGGGTGGCAAATATTGCGTATCGCAGTAGTGATGCCTTGCAGGTGGATTCGGGTAGGCGCCCGCTGCCGATGAAAAGGCAGCGGACAGTTTGTTACAGGTATCTGGTCATACCGCTGAAGACTCAATCGTCGCCACGCTTCTTGTCCAGATACGCTGCGACCATGTAGCCAACAGCACCTGTGATGGTGAGCGCACTGATGACCGCAAGTACCGCATATACCAACAATTCAAAACGATCCACGCCCTGACTCCTTTGACTCGAAGTAAGCCAAGTTTAAGGGCGTCTGATCTAATCCCAAATCTGCTGCGTAGTGCCTTAGCGGCTGGTACCGGCTGCTTCCTTCAGTAGGGTGGCTCGGGCACCGACGTATGCATCAGTTTCCCAGATACGTAAATTTCCGAGCTCGTAGGCGACGTGATCCCGCGCCTCTAGATCCTCGTCGTGGGGAGCGTTTCCCCCAAGAATCGGAGCTTTATGATCGGCCCATTGTTCGTAGAGCTCGCAGGCATACGCTGAGCGGCAATCATCAAAATTTAACCCATGAGCAAGCAAAAGCTCCTTAGCTGCAGGTAGGCTGTTTTGCCGCCATATCCGCCATGCTTCTTGTCTTGGATGGTGACAGTGCCGCACACCTTGAACTGCCGAGGCCGTTTCCAAAACGGCGATCTGCTTGCCCCCTGAGATATTAATTTTGCGGTGATCGTATGGATCTTCGCTGCCGTTACTTACCGAATGATATCCGTCTGCTTTGGCGTCATTCAGAGCTATTCGGGCATCGAAGAAAAACGCTTCACGCAGCGAAATGCCCAGATACCGTACTAACATAATCACCACCGCCAGGTGCTCAGAGAGGCGAGTTTGAACGTCTTCTACAGCTGCCTCGAACCTCGCTTGATCAAGGCTGCGCGGGACGGTAATCCGTGCATGGTTAGGAAAGCCAATACGGTCGCCAACGTCAGCTGTCGCGACTTTCCAGCCACCATCGGTTGCAAGGGCCATTACTGAATACACGGTCTCAAGCAAGTTCGCCGCGCCTTGCTGCGAGAGATTCCCGTGGTACACCTGGATACAGAGTTCTTCGCCGTATTGCCGCACCAGTTTTTTATTGACGAGCTCCAGGATGTCCACCTCATGAGACTCCTTGGCGTAAATACTAAACTGGGCCCACTGCTGGTCGTGGATCATTGCCTCGTGTTGGCTGAGGAGGCCGCGCCGGACTGCCTCCCTGAGGATCGCCGAACCGGCCTTGCTCAAGTCCCGATCAAAATGTAGGTGGAAACTCTGCTTCATGGTCATTCCTCCAATCAGCTCAGGTGCTGAGCTGCTGTAGGGAATGTTGAGGAAGAAAAAATATCCTGTGGTTCGTTTTCGGTCGCTTTCAGCACCTGAAATTGACGAGCGCATCCGTCCCGTAAACGGTCGTTGACGGCACACATATTCCAGCTGATCTTTTGGACTTGGGATTTACCGCTTTCCTGTCACTTTTCCTGTACCGAAATCAGTGAGAGAAAAACGTATGGGAAAGCGGATTGGATATGCCCGAGTGTCGACTGATGATCAGAACCTCGACCTGCAGCGAGATGCACTTGCTCTGGCTGGGTGCTCAACAGTCTACGAGGAGACCATGAGCGGCAAGTCGGCGGACAGGCCGGAGCTGGGGCATTGCCTTAAAGCTCTGCGTAATGGTGACACTCTGGTTGTCTGGCGACTGGACCGCCTCGGTCGCTCTTTGCCTGACTTGGTTGGGATTGTCAGTAGCTTGGAGCAGGAAGAGGTGGCCTTCGAATCCATAACCGAACGAATCGAAACCACCAGCGCTGCCGGCAAGCTAATCTTTCACGTGTTCGCTGCCCTGGCTGAGTTTGAGCGCAACCTCATTCGAGAACGAACTCGTGCAGGACTGGCTGCGGCTCGTGCCCGTGGGAGAAAAGGTGGACGCAAGCCTGCGCTGGATGATCGTCAGGTGCGTGAGATACGGGCTCTTCTCAGAGATCCTGAGATACAGGTAACCGATGTTGCCCGACGGTATGGCGTTTCTCGAACAACGCTTTACCGCTACGTCGGTTCGCCGAAATGATCTGCGGTCGTTTGCGTGGTGGTGGTATTTTCCGCTGAAGTTGGCCAGATAATTTTTGGGCGCTATGACCTAGCAGGCAAGTGAAGGATGTCTCCGGCGTACTACGTGTGCCGGACTACCACTGAATAAGTAGGGAGTTTTCATGTCGACGCTTTTTTCTGTGAAGGGATGCGTTGGTACCTTGCTGTTGGTTGCGCTGGTTGGTTGCTCCAGTACCCCGAAGGTCACGTTGCCAGAACCAAAAGATGTTCCTCGCGAGAAATGGTCCGATGCCATGCTGGTTCTGGAAGCCATGCGCATCGATGGTCAGCGCGATATTCCAAGTGAAATGGTTGGGAATGAAGCAGATAACCTGAGCGCGCCGCGGTCTTCGGGAGGCTCTGGAGGTCTAGCGACGGCAGGTTTGGGATACGTGTCACCTCCAACTGGTTTTAGCAGCGCAGGAGCAGCCTCTCTTGGCATCGGGTTGTTCTTGCTGGGTGGTGGCAGCGCTGGCCCTGTCTATCATTACCAGGTTGCTGCGTGGGTGCCTGAGGAACTCGCGTCTAACCCAAAGGAGGCATCTGCGTTGGTCAGGTCGGCCTGGCTTGATGCGAGAGAAAAATACTTCGGTGGGAAAATCTCAAAGTTGCGTCATGAGCCGGCTAAGTACGCTGACGGATCAGGCAAGAAATACGACAGGCTTGCAGATTTGGCTGCTGGGAACCCTGCACCGTTCGACGCTCCGGCGAGCGCTGCGCCAGCATTCATTTCGGCCGAGAAAGCCTACGGCCCGATTTTCCTGACCGATCCCTCAGGCGAACTATTTGCTGACGCTAGCAGAGCTGATAAGGACGGCATGGATGCGCTGGCGGGTATTGCTCGTCACCTGCCCGAATGGATGTATGCATACTATCCTGGACGGAATTGGCCTAAGGACTTCCGACCTGCCGCTATTTACAACAAGAACGGCAATCTCTATTTCATTGGGAAGTAGTTCGTGGTCGACCTGTGCGCCTGGCGTGCCGGGGTTTTATCTGCGGAATCAGTCATACAGACTCTCTCGCGAGTCGAAGGCGTTCAATAAAAACGAAGGTGCTCAACACAAGTATTGAGCACCTTCGACGTGCGTTGAGCGCCTTCAGGGAGCGGTGGGAAGCTCCCATGCCCATCCGCCCTGCATACCTGTTTTGTGTGAACGTATACCTAGCTGTTTCTGGGCTCTGCGAAGTGACGCCGGAGAAATGCAACGTTCTTCAGCTAAACCCATCAACTCATTGATTGCAACAGGCCCAGCTTGCAACGTCTCCTCAAGAAAGCTGCGCGCTTCTTGAGTAGCTGATGCGGGTCTGGCGTCACCCGTTTGCTCGATAGCAGCGAGAATGGCTTCAGCGCTACCGTCGATGGCCTCTCCCCATCGGATCCAGGTTGTCTCCAACTGCTCGTCTATAACGATGGGCTCAACGAAATACTCGATTCCTCCGTTATCAATCGAAACGTTGGACTTGGCTCGGACAAGCACCCTGGCTTCTGAATTTTGATCCTTCTCTGCCACCAGTACAGTGCGAGCGAGCGCGGAGAATGCCTGGCTGCCGATTACACGATTAGCGGCGGAAGACTGGGCCGTACCTTTGTTCAGGTGAGATATGCCGAGGACAGCGCAACAATGCCGCTCTGCAAAATCCACTACCATTTGTAGCCCTTGCCGAACCTCGTTTGCTCGGTGCATATCCCCACGAATAAGATTGATCAGTGGATCGAAAATCAGCAATGAAACGCCGTCAATCCGTGCGGCTGCCTCATTCAAAAGGGCAAAGTTGGCTGCAGGATCAAACTGTCGCCTGTTCCCACGCTGATCACTTAGCCCTTCGATTATGTGCACGCGGGTTAGGTCTGCATCTGCAGCCCTAAGGCGGGGAATGATCGTGTCAGCGATACCATCCTCGCCGCTCCAGATTACGATGTTGCCTGCTGCCTCACATTTGCTGCCGTCTGGCCAGTCACCACCTCTGCTGAGCGTGGCGGCCAGCGAGATTGCCAGCGTGGTTTTGCCGCATCCACCTGCGCCGGCAAGAATGGATAACTTTGCCTTTGGCAGCCAGCCTGGCCAAATCCACTGGATTTTTTCCGCTGGAATATCGACCGCTGCTGTGAGTTCTATCATCCAGCCCGGTTGTTGAGGTGTTCGGCGCTGCATTACAGCGCCTCCCTTTGCCGAATCCAAGCCTGGACTTCGCTATTACGCCAACCGACGCTGGAGCCGCACAAAAGGCGCTGTCGCGGGAAAAGGCCTTCCGATATTTTCCGATAGATCGTTGAACGTTTTAGGCCGACGATTGCTTCGACATCGCGCAAACGAAGAATCTTGTCATCGTCGCCGACGTCGTCAAAGTTGCTAACGTGCATTGCCATAGGTTTTGAGTCCTAGGTTCTGGAGCGTGGGGCAGCGTCCTCCGGCACTACTGCTAAAAAGGGTAAAAAGACGGATATCGGCTGGCTATATAGCGAGCAGGGGCATTTGCCACACGCATAGGTATATGCGCGTTTCCGAGATTTATGGTCGGTAGCGTCGGAGGTCGTTGTGGGCTACAGAAGTTCTAGGGCACTAAGGCTTCTAGGGGCAGAACGGACTGCGAGTGTTCTGACCAGATACGCAAATCAGCCAATGGCAGCTGATGCGGCCCGTTCAGCGGATGCGAACGAGGCGAAAGTTTTTTAACGTCGTTACCAGAGCGACGTGGCGGACCGTTGCGGATCGATAGGGATCGCTTGGGACGGGCAATTTTTAACATGAGAGTGCCGGGCTGGCAATCAGCAGATTCTCTGCCTTGGTTGGGAAAGGGTGGCCCAACCAAGGCAGTAGTTAGCTGGCTGATAGGCGCTCTATCGGGCTCAACTAGCCATCTGTGCCGATATCGAGTTTGGCAGGGTCTTGACGATTTTCTGGCGCTCTCAGCATGGCGTGCGCTACATAAGTCACGTCTCGGCATCCGCACATATATGCTGTTAGATTCAGCAAGTGGAAAAAAGCGCGAGCGCTCAAAGGAAAGCTGCCGGCCTACGTGCTCAGCACCAAGCTGTCCCGGCAACACTTAGGAAGAGGTGATTATGAAGCTACAGGCATATCGGCTGCAGAACTATCGCCGACTGCGCGACGTCGTCATTGAGCTTGACGACGAGATTTCCATCTTCGTTGGCGCTAACAACAGCGGGAAGACGTCTGCCGTACAAGGCTTGTACTCGATGCTCCGTGGCGAAGCGAAAAAGTTCGAACTCTTCGACTTCAGCGCGGCGCTGTGGGCCGAGATCGACGCCATCGGCAGGACGCCTCCAGGCGATGAGGACGCGCCCAAGATGTTGCCGTCCATTCTTTTGGATCTCTGGTTTCGCGTCGGTGAAGACGACCTCGCCACTGCAATGTCGCTTCTGCCGAGCACGGAGTGGGACGGCAAGTGCGTCGGGATCCGGGTGGCGTTCGAGCCTCGGGACGCCCATGCGCTCGTCCGGAGATTCCATGAACTGCATGAGAAGGCCAACAACGCGGCGATCGCGCTGGCGGCCAGGCGCGTTGCAGCCAGGGAGTCTGCCGTGGAGGCGGGCGCGGAAGATGCGGCTGCAGTGGTAACGGACCACGGCGAGTACAAGCCCTGGCCGGAAAGCCTGACGAAGTACCTCACCAAGGAGCTGAGTAAGGAATACACGTTCCGCTACTACGTGCTCGATGAGCGCGCATTTGTCGGCTATCAGGCAAAGGAGGCCGACTACGAGCCGCTGCCTCTAGGCAAGGAGCCGGGTGGCGCGGCCATTCTCAAGTCTCTGGTTAGGGTGGACTTCCTGCGTGCGCAGCGGCACCTCGATGACCCGGATGCTGGAAGCTCTGACCGCGCCGAGAGCCTGTCGCGGCGTCTGAGCCGTTTCTATCACCGCAACCTGGAGAAACGTGGCGACGACCATGCGGCGCTCAAAGCGCTCGATACCTCGGAAAAAGAACTGAACTTCCACCTGGAGGAAGTCTTCAGCGACACCCTCAAGCGCCTCGCCAAACTCGGCTATCCGGGTGTCAACAACCCCGAGATCGTGATTCGTGCAGCCTTGGACCCGACCACCGTCCTGGGGCAGGATGCCAAGGTCCACTACGTGGTTCCGGGCGCGGTCACCGCGCAACTTCCCGACAGCTACAACGGCCTGGGGTTCAAGAATCTAGTCTATATGGTGGTTGAACTCCTCGACCTGCACGAGCAGTGGAAAGCCGAGGAAGACAAACGGGCGCCGCTGCATCTGATCTTCATTGAAGAGCCTGAGGCGCATCTGCATGCTCAGATCCAGCAGGTCTTCATCAGGAACGTTTTGCGCCTCCTTGAGGATGCCAACGATCACGCGACGTTTTTCCACACGCAGCTCGTTGTCACCACGCACTCCCCACACATCCTCTATGAGCGCGGGTTCTCTCCCATCAGATATTTCCGCCGTGCCAGTGACCAACTGGACCATCACACTGAGGTAAGGAATCTTTCCCTTTTCAAGACGGGCGCGGCCGACGCTCCAGCGCGCGAATTCCTGCAGCGGTATCTGAAACTGACACACTGCGATCTCTTCTTTTCCGATGCGGTCATCTTGGTGGAAGGCAATGTCGAGCGCCTACTCTTGCCTGCCATGATCGAGTCGGCGGCCAAGCGCCTGCGTTCCTCCGCCCTGACCATCCTTGAAGTCGGTGGCGCGTTCGCGCATCGGTTCCAGGAATTGATCGCCTTCGTTGGACTCACGACGCTGGTCATCACGGATCTAGACAGCGTGGCGGTCAAGGCGGATGCCGAGGATGCCGCCGAGCAAGACGCAGGAGCTGGCGGCGCCGTCGACGGAGATAACGAGGACGACGACCTGAAGCCCTTCGAGCTCGAAGACGATGACGAAGCAGAACCGGGCGGCAAGAAGAAGTCCAAGAAGCGTGGCAGCACCTGCCATGCGCACGTAGAGGGTGCCGTCACGTCCAACCAAACCCTCATCAGCTGGATCCCGAAGAAGCGGTCGGTGGCCGAACTCTGGGAAGTCGCGTCGGAGCAAAAGACGCTGCCGCTGGCCGAGGGGTCCAGCGCTGAGGTTAGGGTGGCCTATCAGACCAAGGTTTTGGTGACGGTGGGGACCACGACCTCGCAGCTCTGCGGCCGTACGCTTGAGGAGGCCTTCGGTCTTGAGAACTCCGACTGGTGCCAAGCTGAGGCCAACCGGGCGGTCGGACTCAAGCTGAAGCGCGCACCAAACACCCCTGAGGAACTGGCTGAGAAGTTGCACAAAAGGGTGATCGGCAAGAATTTCGACAAGACTCGCTTTGCGCTGGAGGTCCTCGCAAGCGGACCGCTCAATTCCTGGAAGGTCCCCGCGTACATCGCCGAGGGCTTAGCCTGGCTCGAAGCTAAAGTGGCCCACGAGATTGAGGCGGACGTGGCCATCGCCACCGAGGTCGCGACGATTGAGCCGACTGCGGCCGGTGTTGTCGCCGTCGTTGCTAATGTGGGGCAGAGGGCATGAGTAGGCGAATCGATAGTCCGGACACCGACGCCGACCTCGAGATCCATGCGTGCATTGCCGCGAAGCCCCCGCAGCCCTTCGTGGTCCGCGCCGGCGCAGGTTCCGGCAAGACCACATCTCTTATCAAGGCGCTGGACTGGGTGATGTCGGAGCACGGCGCCAGCATGCGGGCGAAAAGGCAGAAGGTCGCCTGCATCACATATACCGACCTCGCCGTCAAAGAAATCTTGGCGGACGTTAACGACGACCCGCTGGTTCATGTCTCGACCATCCACAGCTTCTACTGGTCTATTACCAAGACGTTTCAGGCGGACATCAAGGTTTGGCTACAGAACGACATCCGCAGGCGGATCTCCGAGCTTGAAGAAGAGTTCAAGAACTACAGCTCGCGTGTTCGACAGACCACGCGCGATAGGAACAAGGCTGATCAGGATCGTTATGCCCGAAACCTGGAGGCTGTGGCTGGCGTTAAGACTTTCAATTACGGCGTAGGCAGTGACTACGCGAAGGGCATCCTCGGCCACGAGGACATCCTTCAGCTCACCGACTTCCTGCTGCAAAACCGCCCGCTGTTCCGACGGCTCGTGGCGCTGAACTATCCGTTCGTGTTCATCGACGAGAGTCAGGACACGTTCCCAGGGGTGGTGAAGTCCTTCAAGGAAGTGGAAACCCAGATGCGGGACAAGTTCTGCCTCGGGTTTTTTGGCGACCCAATGCAGTCGATCTTCATGAGAGGCGCAGGGGACATCCCACTCGAAGACCATTGGCGGTCCATCATGAAGCCGGAGAACTTTCGCTGCGCCAAGCAGATCCTTGACGTTGCCAACGCCGTACGCGCGCAGGGCGACGGCATGGAGCAAGTCCGCGGGCTGCACGAGAGGGTCGATGGGGCCCTCCAGCCGGTAGAGGGCTCGGCCCGGATGTTTGTCCTGCCGAACACGCTGAACCGAACAGAGACCCTGGCAAGAGTCAGGGCGTGGAGCGCGGCGACAACCAGCGACGAGGGTTGGACGACCCCAGACATCGCGGTCAAGATTCTCGTCATCGTGCACCGCATGGCCGCAAACCGGCTCGGCTTCGGCGGCATCTACTCGGCGCTGAACGACAAGACGTCGGAGTCCATGAAGCAAGGGATGCAGGATGGCACCGGCTGGCCCGTTCGACCTTTCCTAGGTTTCGCGCTGCCGATCGTTGCAGCGATGAAGGCCGGCAACGAGTTCGCAGCGATGAACCTGCTCCGGGAATTCAGCCCGCGCCTGGCGCCTTATGCCCTGACCGGTCGCCGTGCCGTAGATGTACTGCGAGAGCTGCATGCCGCCGTTTTGAAACTCGTCGCCATGCTCGATGATCCTGGCAACACCATTGGGGACATTGCCCTCCATCTTCGCGATGCGGGCCTATTCGAGTTCGACGAGCGTTATGGCCGGGCGCTTGGGTTCATCGGAGATGTTGCCGACGCAGCTCAGGAGGCCGAGGCAGCTCCGGCCGAAGGGCGATCCTCCGACGCAGCAATGGTCAAGTTCTTCAAGTGCACTGCACAAGAACTTCGGCCCTACGAACGCTATGTCTCAGAAGGCTCCCCCTATGCCACCCAGCACGGCGTGAAGGGCGCCCAATTCGACCGCGTCATCGTCGTGATGGACGAGGAGGAGAGCGACTACCGAACCTACAACTACGAGCGGGTCTTCGCCAGCGCTGATGCCCGTGCTGCAGATCGTGCACGAGCCCAGGACGGAGATGAAAACACCTGGAGTCGAACGCTGCGACTGCTTTACGTCTGTTGCACTCGCGCCCAGCGGGGGCTGGTGCTAACGTTCTTTGTCGCCGACCCGGCGACCACCCTGGAAAACGTCGTGGCGAGCGGGATCTTGCCGCGAAGCGCAGTCTTTACGCAGGAAGTATTAGCTGGATGGCCATAGGCGAACGATTGCCTGACCTATTTGAAGCAAGAGCCGAGCGGCAGGCTCCCACGGTGCCAAGCGTAGCTATCGGGCGGTAAGTCTGATGGTGTGAGCGACTGCAATCGCTGCATGGCAGTCGTTCATGGGCACCTCTTGAGCGACCGCTTAGGCCATCTGCTGTCCCTGAGCAGCTGCATGGGGTGACTGCTCCGCTCAGATACCTGTCGTTGAAGCAACGTTGGCTCGAACGGCCTGACTTGGTGGCGGATTCATTCGTGAATGACTGGTTTCGCCCCGTAGCCATGCGAGCGATTGGTCAGATCGAATGCAAATGACTGGTCAAGTCCATGCAGTTACTCGCGCACGAGCGCGTATTCAGTTTTTATCGAGTCCAAATAGTCGGCCCATGTCTGCATCATTTCGCGCCGCTCTGGCAGAAATGAGGTTCGATCGTACGCACGTCCCAGCGGATTTTTTACCGTGTGAGCAAGCTGATGTTCTAGGAGATCGGGGCGAAACCCCAACACTTCAGCACCGATGGTTCTCGCTGTCGCACGAAAGCCATGCCCTGTCATTTCGTCGCCGCTGATGTCCATGCGGCGCAACGCGCTGAGGACGGCATTGTTGGACATCGGTCGGTCGCCTCCTCGGGCAGAGGGAAAGGCGTATCGGTGTCTGCCAGTGAGTGGTTTCAGCTCGCGCAGAACCGCGATTGCTTGTTGGCTGAGTGGGACCAGATGATCCGGGCGATCCTGTTTGGTGACAGTGAGCCCTTTCATCTTGTGGCCGGGAATCAACCACTCGCCAGCATCCAGGTTGACCTCTGACCACTCCATGTGGCGCAGGTCGCCAGGCCGGCAGAACAGCAACGGGGCCAGTTTGAGTGCACAACAAACGGGCAGTGTTCCCGTGTAGCTATCCAGTGCTTTGAGCAGTGCGCCGAGTTTTTCAGGGTCGGTCACGGCGGCAAAGTGTTTCACCCGCTTGGCTGGGAGCGTACGAGAAAGGTTACCAATCTGGTTGGGTGGGGTGATTCCGGCCGCTTCGGCGAACTCGAAAATCTGTTTGTAGATTTGGGCTACACGACGCGCCGTCTCACGAGCACCGCGCTTGATGATGCGCTGGAGGTTTTCGACCAGCATGGGCGTGCTGATGCTGCTGATCGGGAGTTTTCCCAGCCAGGGGAAGGCATTGAGCTCAAGGCGCTGCCGCACCGTGCGGGTGTACTCCGGATCCCAGGATGATTCGCGAATGGTGAGCCATTGCTTAGCAACGGACTCAAAGGTGTGCTGGTGATCGAGCTGGCTGACCACCTTGGCCATACGTCTTTGCAGCGAAGGGTCTTGGCCGTCTGCAAGCTGAACACGAGCGTCATCACGTTTGCGACGGGCCTCCTGCAGGCCGACCTCGGGGTAAACGCCAAGGGCCAGGCGTTTTTCTTTTCCAAGAAAGCGGTACTTCAAGCGCCAGTAACGGCCTCCGTTGGGCTGCACTTCCAGGTACAAACCTTGTTCGTCGTAGAGACGGTATGGCTTGTCCTGGGGCTTGGCGTTGCGGCAGTTGGTGTCTTTCAGGGGCATTGGGGGCACATCCTCTCCGAGCGAGCTGATGAGCGTTTTATGCCCCCATATATGCCCCCGTCAACCGCGGGATGCCCTGGGATTAGGTGGGAAAACGTGGGCAATAAAAAAGCCGTAAAGCTTTGATTTCTCTAGGCTTTACGGCTTTTCTGGGTCTTCCTGGGTCTTCCTGGGAAGAAAATTGGTGGAGCGCAGTGCCTTTAAATTGCTGGGCTATCGCCTCGGCCACCTTGAACGCCACCTGCCCAACGCGCTTAAACGGCGCCTGGGCATGTTTTCCACCTACTGGACTTGAGCCGTCATGAAGACTATCAACCGACGTTTCCGTCTTACCCTGCTCGGCCTCTTGAGTGCCTCAATCTGGCTGGCTGGTTGTTCGACCCCCGCGCGGGTGCCGCTTCCTGATAACGACACGCTCAAGGCCGGCCATCAAGCGGCGCTGACCCTGGGTGACCTGCCGCCCCCGCAGGTGTTGATCCAGAGCGGCGACTCGCTGCGGATCGTGCGTGATGCCCAGGAGCCGGCGGCGGCCGATGACATGACGATATTTGTGGTGCGCCCTGACGGCGTGATCTCGGTGCCCAACATTGGCCGAGTCAAGGCGGCCTTGCGCACGCCCGAAGACCTGGGCAAGGAGATCACCGAGAAGTACAAGCGCATCTACCGCGAACCTGCGGTGACGGTGAACATCGCCAGCGCACCGAGCAACAAGGTGTTTATCGGCGGTGCGGTGTCCAACCCGGCGTTTTTCGACCTGGCCGGCAACGTCAGCGTCGAGCAGGCGCTGCTCAGCTCCGGTGGTGTATTGCCCTCAGCAGATGCCTCCAACGTAGCCTTGCTGCGCACTGGCCCCGATGGCAAGTACAGGACGTACTTCATCAGCCTGGAGAGCATGCTGACCAACCCCAATCACCCGCGGGTGGCGTTGCAGCGCGGCGATTTGATCTTTGTGCCGCAGTCGGGCATCGGCGCGACGGTGGAGGCTGTGGATATGTACTTCACGCGGCTGTTTCCGATCAACAAGGGGATTGGCGTGGGCTTTAACTACGACCTCAACGATAGCGGCGTGAAGAACAGCGGGAACACGACCACCAACATCGAAAAAATCAATATTCCTGGGGTGCCATAGCAATGGAACGCGTCTCTGGTAACTCGATGTATGCGCCTGCTACGTATCTTCATCTCCTCATCAATGGAGTGATCCTGTGATCGAAATCCGCTCTCTTCGCGACCTGCTGCGGCTGTTTTTCATCTACCGCCGCGAATTCAAACTGGCCGTGCTCACCACGATCGTCATCGCCGTGCTCGGTGCCTTCCTGCTGCCGGCTCGCTACGAGTCGGACGCGCGCTTGCTGGTCAAGCCGGGGCGGGATAACACCACCTTGCCGATCGAGGCCGCCAACCGCCAGACACTGATTGCCCCGAGCACCCAGCACGACCCGATTGTCGACGAAGAAAAAATGCTCACCGGCCGACCCATCGTGCATATCGTCGCCGAGCGCTATATGGCGATGACCGCCGAACCGCCGCAAGGCTTCTGGAAGGTCACCAAGTTCTACATCAAAAAGGGCGTGGGCGAAGTCATCAATGGCATTCGTAGTGTGCTGCAGTTCGTCGGCCTTGCCGAGAAACAAAGCCCGCTGGAACGCCTGGCGACCTCACTGGAGAAGAACTTCACCGCCGGCCACGAGCCGGGTTCTTCGGTGATCGAGATTTCCTTCACCTGGGACGATCCGGCGGTGGCGCAAAAAATCGTCGAGGAATGGGTCAATGCCTACCTTGAAGAGCGTGCACGAATTCTCGGGCGCAAGAGCCTGCACACCTTCTATGAAACCGAACGCGCCAAGGTGGCAGAGAACATCCAGAGTCTGAAAGATCAGTTGCAAGGCCGCTTGAAGCAGATCGACTCGATCAGTGTCGATGCACGCCTGAAGAACCTGACCAACCAGATCGACCGCGTCACCGATGCCAAGGTCAGCGCACAGAACCAGATATCGGGGATTCGCAGCCTCCTGGCCAACGCCAGCCAGCAGATCAAGAGCCAGCCGGCAGACGTGGTCACGATGCGCGAAACCAGCCTCAACCCCACCCAGCTCGACCTCAAGCGCCAGCTCAATGCGCTGCAAGTGGAGCGGGCTCGGCTGCTGCGCACTTACCTGCCGGGCACGCCGCAGGTCAATCAGATCGAGCAGAACATCCGCGACATGGAAGCCCTCAGCGCCCAGGAAGCTACACGCCTGGAACGCTCGCAGAACACCGCGCCCAACAGCCTGGTGATCAACGTTAAACAGCAAATGATCGACGCCCAGTTGCAAGAGCGCAAACTGGCCGGGGAGATCGAGAACTACGACAAGACCCTTGCCGAACTGCGCGCCCAGCGTGACCAGGCGATGACCGATGAACCGCAACTCAACACCCTGAGCCAACAACTGCGCACGGCCGAAAAGAGCTATGCGTTGTACTCGGACAATCTTGAACAGGCGCGAATCGACCACGAACTGGACAATAGCCAGATCAGTAACATTGCCCTGATCGAACACGCCACCCTCAACCCGGCCCGCGTGTTTCCCAAGAGCCTGCTGATGCTGTTGTTCGCCATTCCCGCCGGCGTGGCCGTGGGCTTGCTGACCATCTATGTGCTGTACCTGCTGGACCAGCGCATCCACGATGGCACGCGCTTGCAGGAGATGTTCCATGTGCCGCTGTGGAGCAGCATTCCCGATGTGCAAGACGCAACGCCGGCAGCCGTCACCGCCAGCCTCTACCGCTTGTACAGCCTGCTGCCCCTGGATCGCATTGCCGCCGACGGTTTTGCCCTGGGCCTGACCTCGGCGCGCCATGGCGAGGGTGTGACCTTTATCGCCTCGCAACTCAAGCGTCTGCTGGAGGAACGTGGTCACCGCGTCTCGGTCGATGGGGCGAGCGCGCCAACGCCGGGTGAGGTGTTGCTGCTGGACGCCTCGGCGCTGTCCTCCAACCCGCAGGCCTTCCTGACGCTGCGCCGCGCTGACCAGATCGTACTGGTGATCGAGGCCCGCACCAGCACCGTACCGACGATCGAAAATGCCGTGTCGTTGCTGACCACCGCGTTCGGCAAAGTCGACGGCATGATCCTCAACCGCCGTCGCTTCGAAGTGCCGGCCAAGGTGCTGGCACGACTCAACAGCTGGCGCGGGGCGGCCTGATGCGTATCGCACTGCTGGCGCCGCTGCCACCGGAGCAGACCGGGATCGCCGATTACGCCGCGCATCTGCGCCATGCGTTGATCGAACAGGGGCTGGAGGTGGTGACCCCGCTCGCCGGCTGCCTGGAATTGCCTGAACAGTTGAAGCGCCTGCAGGCCTTCGACTGGCGCGGCGTGGACCTGGTGCATGCCGAACTGGGGGGTGGGCGCTTCGGTGAGTTCCAGGCGCTGGAGTACCTGCGCCGGGCGCAACCGCACCTGCCGTTGACCGCCACGGTGCATGACCCGGAGCGCCTGATCTGGCGCCGGGCCAAGCTGTTTTTCCCCTTGACCCTGCTTGAACGCCTGCCCCATCCGCTGCCCCAGGCGGCGGCGCTGCTGGCCGACCCGTTGACCTTGCACGAAGAGCGGCGCCTGGCCAAAGGCATGCGCCGCCTGATCACCCTCACCCGCCTGGGCGGCGACTGCCTGCGCCAGCGCATGGGCCTGCGCCCGCAACAGGTGGCGGTGATTGCCCATGGCAACCTGCCCATCGTGCCCCAGGCGTTGCCGCCATTGGCGCCACTGCGCCTGTTGTATTTCGGTTTTATCTACCGTGGCAAGGGCATTGAGGACCTGCTCCAGGCCCTGGCCCAGTCACTGGCCGCCCACCCGCAATGCCGAAGCCAGGTACGCCTGACCCTGGCCGGTGGCACCGCGCCGGAAATGACCTTTGACCCCGCCGGCAACTACCTTGATGGCCTGCGCGAGCAGATCAGCGCCCTGCATCTTGAGGATGTGGTGGACTGGCAACTGGACCTGCCATCGGCGCAGATCCCTTCTACGATCCAGGCGCACCACGTGATGGTGCTGCCCTATCGCGAATCGAAAAAACTCAGTTTCCTAGGGCAAATGCGCGGCACCAGTGGCGCGCTGTCGTGGGCCAATGCATGCGGGCGCGGGGTGATCACCTCCAACGCCCGCGCCTTTGCCGAAGAGGTGGCTGGCGGTAATGGCATCACCTATCAGCAGGGCGATACAGCGTCCTTGAGCAACGCCTTGAGCCGATTGATCCTTGACCCGCAACAGGCGCAGCAATGGGCCGCCCGGGCTGGAGAAATCGGCCACCAACGCCAGTGGGCCAACACGGCCCAGCGGTTTGCTGAATTATTTCGGGATGCTTGTGAGGAGCCGTTGCGATGAACCTGTCATCCGTTCGCCCACTGTGGCGCTACTTGCCGCTGGCGCTGTCAATCGCCGTCGGTAGCGCCCTGCTGTTGAGTGAAAAAGTCGATGCGCAGCCGGTGAACCTGGCCCCGGAGCGCACCGTCGTCTGGAAGGACTTTCTCGGCGTAAACGCACACTTTCTGTGGTTCACACCCGAGCAGTACCACAAGCAGATCAAGCAGTATAAAAAGCTTGGATTGCAATGGGTGCGGGTCGACCTGCACTGGGATCGCCTGGAACCCAAAGAAGACGGTTATCAGCTCAGCACCTTCGATGAACTGGACCGCACCCTGACCGCTGAAAAAATCCGCTCGGTGTTTTACCTGGTGGGCTCGGCGCCCTTTATCACCACCGCCCCCAAGGGTGCGCAGTTCCAGGATCAGTACCGACCGCGGGATCCGGAAGTGTATGCGTTGCGCCTGGCACTTCTGGCCAAACGCTACCCCACTATTGATGCCTGGCAGGTGTGGAACGAGCAGAACCTGCCGAACAACTGGCGCCCCAAAGTCGACGCCAAGGAGTACGGGCAATTGTTATTGGCCAGTCACCAGGCCCTGAACCTTGCCGCGCCCGGCAAACTGCAGGTCATGGGCGGCATGGCGTACTACAGCCAAATGCCGCCGCGTGGCAAAACCCTGATGTTCGAAGCACTCGGCGCGCTGGGTGTGCAAAACCTGGGCATGGTCGCGGCCTATCACCCTTATTCGATGACCCCGGAAACCGATGAGCCGGGCAAGAACGAAGTGCTGCTGCGCGGTGATCAACTCAACTCAATGCTGCACGGCGCCGGGATCAAGAACGTATGGGCCACCGAGTGGGGCTGGTCCAGCTACGCCGGCCCCAAGGAGATGCAGGACCTGATCGGTATCGACGGGCAGGCCGACTACACCTTGCGCCGCCTGGCGTTGATGGCGTCCCAGGACTACCAGAAGATTTTCCTGTTCGCGCTGTCCGACCTCGACCAACGCGCCTCGCCACGCGACCAGCATTACGGCCTGTTGAACCTTGATGGCGAACCCAAGCCGGTATACACCGCCCTCGCCCGCTTCCTGGAGATTACCGGCCCCACGCTTAAACCCGGCAACACGCCGCAGTTGCAGGATGTACCGGACAGCTTCTACAGCGTGGCCTGGACCCGCCCTGACGGAAAACACCTGCTGATGTATTGGAGCGCCAAAGGCAGCAGCATCAGCCTGCCCGGCATCAAACACGCAGAACTGCTGGACCCGCTGACCGGCGCCCGGCAAACCCTGAGCGACGACAACGGTATTCGCCCAGCGGTGAAGCCAAGTTTGCAGATACTGGTGTGGTAGCCCCGGGCATGGAGAGCTGTACATGAGAATCCTCTGGATTGTGCCCTACCTGCCGTGGCCGACCACCAGCGGCGGCAAGACGCGGCAGTACCATTTGCTGCGCACCTTGAGTGAGCGCGGGCATCGCATCACGCTGCTGGCGCAATCGAAAACGCCGGCCGATGACGCGGCGCATGCGGCCTTGGAGCCGTTACTCGAACGCCTGATCGTCGTTCCACGTCGGCCGCTGAAACATCCGCTGACCCTGCTCGGCGGCCTGTTCGCGCCCTGGCCGCTGTTGACCACGGTCAACGGCCTGTCGGCACCGTTGCAGGCCCAGTTTGCGCAACTGTTGAATGAGCGCTGGGACGTGATTCAGGTAGAACACAGCTACAGCCTGCAGCCGTTTCTGCGCACCTTGCAGCAGCAACGGCGCGAGTTTGTGCTGACCGAGCACAACCTGGAATCGAGCCTCGGCGGCGCCACTTACGACCGTTTCCCCAAGTGGGCCGCACCGTTTGTACAGTATGACCAGTGGCGCTGCCGGCAATGGGAACGCAAGGCGTTCGATGCCGCCGCTCATGTGGTCGCCGTGACCGAGGCGGACGCTCAGGCCATGCGGCCGTTGTCCTCGACGCCGGTAAGCGTGGTGGTCAATGGGGTCGACAGCCGCGCCTTTGCCGAGGTCAACGCCGATGCGCAGAGCCAGCGCCTGTTGTTCGTCGGCAATTACGAGTACGCACCGAACCTGGACGCCGTGCAGTGGCTGCTCGACGAGATCTTCCCCAGGCTCTGGTTGCAGTGCCCGAGCGCACGCCTGGCAGTGGTCGGCTATGGCTTACCCGAACACTGGCGCGAGCGCTGGCCCGATGAACGTATCGAGTGGCTGGGGTTTGTTCCCGACCTGTGTGCCTTGCAACGCCGCTGCGCCGGTTTTGTCGCCCCGTTGCGCCATGGCGGCGGCTCCAAGCTCAAGGTGTTGGAGGCGATGGCCGCCGGCTTGCCGCTGGTGAGCACGGCCCAGGGCGTGTCCGGGTTGGCGGTACAGCCACAGGTACATTACTTGGCCGGCGAAAACGCTGAGGCCCTGGCCGACGCCGTTGTGCGCCTGCTGGATGAACCGGCGCTGGCCGGGCGACTGGCCGATGCGGCACGCGACTACGCGCGGCAATACCACGACTGGGCGGTGGCGGCTAATGAACTGGAGCACCTCTACCGCAGCTTGCTCACCGCCAAGGAGTCTCAGCCATGCGTGTAGCCCTGGACTATCGCCCCGCCACGGTTGCGCCGTCTTCGGGCATCGCCCGCCAGGTCGTGGCCCTGGAAGACGCCCTGCGCGCGCGGGGCAACACCGAGGTGGTGCTGTTCAGCGAAGCGCCCCTGGAGCATCCGCAGCGCCAGACTGCCGTTTGCCCGGCCTGGGCCAGCCCGCTGGACGGCCTGCAACGCCCACAAGTGCGCCTGCGGTTCGAGCGCGGGTTCTTGCCCAGGGCGCTGCACGAGCAGCAGATCGACCTGTACATCGCCACCGCCAATATGGGCTTGCCGTTGTGCCGTAAACCCGCCGGCACCCGCTATGTACTGGTGCTGCATGACCTGTTTCAGTTGACCCACCGCAACTTCCATCGCTCCAAACTCAAGGCCCTGGCCTACCGCCTGATCGACGGGGCCTCGATTGCCTGGTCGGTGTGGCAGGCTGATCGGGTGTGGTGCCCGTCGCAGTTTTCCTGCAATGAAGCCGCGCGCCTGTTCCCCTGGGCACGGGCCAAGTTCCGCGTGCTGAACAACCTGGTGCCTGAATTGAATGCAGCGCCAGAACCGCTGCCCGCCAACCTGCCGGCGCGTTACTGGCTGGTGGTGGGCACGCGGGAGCCGCGCAAGAACATGGAGTTCTTTCTGCGCCAATGGCAGGCCTGCCGTGCGCTGAACCCTGATGTGCCGGACTTGGTTCTGGTGGGCCACGCCAGCGATGTACCGGCGGCACTCGGTGAGCTGCCGGGCCTGCATTGGTGCAGCGGTTTATCGGACGGGCAACTGCAAGCGCTCTACCGTCATGCCGCGTGCCTGTGGCAGCCATCCTATGCCGAAGGCTTTGGCCTGCCGGTGGTGGAAGCCTTGAGTGTCGGCACGCCAGTAGCGGTGGCACGCGGCAGCGCCCTGGATGAAATCGCGCCGCCCGATGCCCCGCGCTTCGCCCCCCATGACGCCGAGCAACTGCACAAGGTCATGCAACAACTGGCCGGCGCCGAGGCCACGCAAGACGGCGAAACACACCGCGCCTGGGCCCGGCAATTTGCCGAACCGGCTTATCGCGCGCGCCTGGACACTTTGCTCAAGGAATTGGACCGCTAATGCTGCCAGGAAAATTCGTCAGTCTGCTGCTGGGCCTGGTGTTCGGCGGGTTGCTGTTGGCCCTGTCGCCGATCAAGGTCATGCTGGTGGTAGCCGGTGTGGCCGTGGCCTTGACCCTGATCCGCTTTCCCCTGTGGGGCTTGCTGATTTTCGCGGTACTGGCCACCAGTATTCCCTACACCACCTTGCAATTGGGCATCCGCACCACCGTCAGCGAGGCGGTGCTGGGGCTGACCTGGGTCGGGGTGTTCTGGCAATCGTTCATCGGCAAGACCCGTGGCTTCATGCTGTGGCGACCGACCGAGCGGGCGCTGATGTGGCTGATGCTGTTCAGCACCATTCCGTTCATCTGGGGCATGCTGATCATCCATGCCGAAGGCAACGGCCCGGTGAACTGGGTGCGCTGGCTGATGAACCTGTCGATGTTGTTTATCGTGCCGCTGTTGCTGCGCACCGACGCCGACCGCGACAAGGTGGTGGTCGCCCTGTTGCTGGGTAACCTGGCGATGCTGCTGCTGTCGATCTTCATGTTCCTGAAGACGCGCAATGCGATGTCGATGATCGATATTCTCACCGACCTCAAATACGCCCACCCGGAAGCGGTGAAAGATATTTTCTCTGCCAACTACACGCGCATGGCCTCGCCCTGGGTGCACCCCAACCTGACCGGTGGCGTGCTGGTGCTGTTTATTCCCCTGGCGCTGTTCTATGGCTGGACCCGCAGCGGCTGGCGTCGGGCCCTGGGCCTGGCGGTGGCGGTGCTGGGGTGTGCCGGCCTGCTGCTGAGTATTTCCCGTGGTGCCATCGTGGCCCTGGCGCTGGTATTGATCTGGCTGGCCTACAAGCGCGTGCCGAACAGCGGACGCATCATCGGTATCGGGGCGGCGTTCGCCGTTGCGCTGGTGATGTTCTATCCGCCGTTGCAGGAGCGCTTGCTGACCATCTTCTCGACCACCAACGCCAGTACCGAAATCCGCTTTGACGAGTACGCCCGGTTCCCCACCGCCATGGCGACCTACCCCCTGGGGATCGGCTTCAAGATCGACCCGCCCGTGCCCGGCTCCAATCTGTTGGGGATCTCCAACCTGTGGCTGAACTTCATCTACAAAGTCGGCATTCCAGGGATGCTGCTGTTTATCACCGTCACCCTGTTGTGGTGGCGCGAAGTGCGCCCCCTGGGCCAGGTGCGCAAAGTCACCGCCGACAATGCGCTGTGGCTGGGGTGCCTCTGTGGTGTGTTGGCGGCACTGCTGACGGGGATTTTCGACCATTATTTCAGCTTCACCTTTGTACTGATCGCGCTGTTCTGGCTGTTGATGGGCATGAGCCTGCAACAGGTGCGTCTGCGCCCCTCCATTACCGCCCCTGTTGCTGCTATTGCGCCAAAGGATAACCAACCATGAAGCACCGGATGATCCACTCCACCGACTTGCGTGACCGCCTCCCCACGCTGGCCGCTGAAATGGGCGTGAGCCTGCCGGACCTGGAAGAGGCGCTGGACTGGTGCCTGGCCAACGACGTGGTATTTGAAGAAGGCGAAGGCGACAACAAGCGCTTCTGGATCAGCTCCATCGATCTGGAAACCGCGATTGAGCACCCGGTGGCGCGCCGCCTGTTCCACCGGATGAAACAGGACCTTGCGGCCCAGCTACTGCCGCGTTACGGCAAAAACTGGGCGACCGTCAAAGACCGGTGGCGCAGTGTCTGGGACATGGCCTACAACATCTTGATCAACAAGATCCCCAGCCACCATGTACGCATCGCCTGGCTGCGCCTGGGTGGCGCGAAGATCGGCAAGGGCTCCAGCTTGTGGCGTAACACCGAGGTGCTGGGCATGCACAATCTGGTGGTCGGCGACGATTCGGTAATCGGTTGGCATTGCCAGGTGGACGCCCGCGCCGGGCTGGTGATCGGTAACCACGTGGCGATCGCCTCCCACGTGCTGATCATCGCCGGCAGTCATGATTTGCAGGCACCAGAGTTCTGGTCGATTTCCGGGCCGATCTACATCGACGACTACGTGTGGATCGGCAGCCGGGCGTTGATCGGCTACGGCACGCACCTGGGCTATGGTTCAGTGATCAGCGCCAATACCGTGGTGGCCAAGGCAGTAGCCCCCTACAAAATCATTGGCGGTTCCGGGGCCAAAATCATGGGCGAACGTTGCCATGATCTGAACTACAAGGTGGGTGGCAAAGGCCTGTTCACCCTGTTTCACTGATGTTCGGCAGCACGCTCTGGCTGACCCTCGCGACCCTCGCAGGGCTGGTCGCCGGTTTCGCCCGCGAATGGCTGCTGGTGGCGGCCTGGGGCGCGGGCAGTCGCAGCGACGGGTTTCTGGTGGCGGTGTTTTTGCCCGAAGCATTGCGCATGACCCTGGCCGCCGGCCTGCTTGCGGCGGCTGCCCTGCCCCTCTATCAACAACGCGACCCACACCGCCAGCAGGCCTGGCTGGCCAGCCTATCCCCACGCCTGCTGGGAGTGGGCCTGGCGCTGTTTGCCGTACTGGCGCTGGGCGCGCCACTGTGGGTGCGCCTGATCGGCCCCGGCCTGGACGTGGCGGCCCATGCCGAAGCCGCCGCTAACTTGCGTTGGCTGGCAGCCTGTGCGCCGGGCCTGGTGATGCATGGGCTGTTCAGTATTCCCTTACAGGCACGCCAACGTTTTGTCCTGCCGGGCCTGGGCTCTTTACTGTTCAATCTGCCACCGGTGCTGTACCTGTTTATCCGTGGCAGCTCCAGCGACAGTGCCGAACTGGCCATGAGCTTTTTTGCCGGCAGTGTGTTGATGTGCCTACCGTTGCTGGTGCCGGTCTGGTCTTTCGGCTGGCGGCCGTGGCAGATCAGAGGCGACCCGCTGGCAGGCCGCGAATTGCTGGGCCGCATCGGCCCGTTGTTGGCCAGCAACGTGGCCAGCCAGGGCCTGGCGCTACTGGAGCGATTGATCGCCAGTTTCCTGGGGGAAGGCGCGGTGACGTGGGTTAACTTCGCACGCAAGCTGATCAACCTGCCATTGATCGCCCTGATGAGCCTCAACCAAGTGCTGCTGGGCATGATGAGCGGCGAACAAGGTCAGCAGCGCCTGGCCCTGCTGCGTCGCGGCCTGGATGCAGCGACCCTGCTGAGCCTGCCTGCGGCCTTCGGCCTGATTGGCGCCAGCCCCACGCTGATCCATCTGCTGATGCCCGCCCAGAGCGTCGATGGCCCACTGCCGGCGCTGCTGGCCTGGTTCGCCACGCCTCTGGTGTTTGGCGCCTGGAACGCGATGCTCGCTCGCTATGCCTATGCCAGCGGCGACACGCGCCTGCCGCTCAATTGCGAACTGCTGGGCAGCCTGGTCAACGCCGCCTTGCTGGTGGTGCTGCCCTATTGTATCGGCCTGCCGGGGATCGCCTTGGCGGCGTTGGGTGGCGTCGTGGTGACGAACTTGTTGCTGATGCACCGCCAGCAACTGCTCGGCCAACTGGGCTGGCCATTGCAGTGGGGCTTGAGCGGGGTGCTGTTGGGTGTGGCGGCACTGGCCCTGCACCCCTTGCACAACGATGGGTGGCAGTTGGGGTTGAGTAGCCTGGCCGGCGCGCTGGTGTTGGTGGGGTTGGGGTTTTGGCTCAAGCCGTGGAAAGCCTGAGGCCGGTTCCCACCAGAACGGTGGGAGGGGACCTGTTCAATCTTCCAGCGGCTTGGGGGCTTTGTTGCCGGGCTTGGCGGGCTTGGTGCCCTTGGCCGCAGCCGCTGGCGCGGCTGGAACAGGCTCCGGCTCCGCAGGTGCGGCAAGCTCCTTTTCCGCCTGAGGCATCTGGTCAATGGCGCTGAAGAACTCCTTCAGGTCAAGGCTGTCCGGTGGCACGGTTTTTTCGAGTTTCTTCTCGCCGTCCTTGCCGATCAGAATCACCTTGGTGCCGCTGCCGACGCCGAGCTTGAGGGCGCGGATCAGCGCGTTGGTTTCAGGCGGCGTGAGCTTCTTGCTGTCCTTTGGGTCCTTGGCGAACTTCTCTCCTTCAGCGCCAATGCTGCCGAACTTCACGGTATAGAACACCATGCTGCGCTCTTCGAAGGACTGCTTGATGGCAGCCTCTTCCAGTTGTTTCTTCAGCGTTGCCAGTGTCGGGTTTCCAGCATCAAGCTCCACGACCACCAGGGGGCGCGTCTTGCCCAACTCCTGCTTGAGCGGATTATCATCAGCGGCCAACAACGGCCCCGTAAAAGCCATCAAGGTAGCCAGGGTCAGCGACCGGATGAGCATGCGCACCTCCTTTGAATTCCATGCAGGGTTCTTGAGTTTCATGTCTGCGACAGCCAAATTCAAGGATGATTCCTACACCACCTTGAGAAGCGTAGGTCAGGAAGCCCGCTACGCAAGGGCTTGGACAGTGGCCTGGTCATTGTTTCTTCCGGTTACGAGACCTTCCACTGCGGCCA
Organism: Pseudomonas sp. FSL W5-0203; assembly: GCF_001896155.1. Taxonomy (NCBI): domain Bacteria; kingdom Pseudomonadati; phylum Pseudomonadota; class Gammaproteobacteria; order Pseudomonadales; family Pseudomonadaceae; genus Pseudomonas; species Pseudomonas sp. FSL W5-0203. The sequence continues at coordinate 9,121 of NZ_MPOR01000046.1, read as the reverse complement.
ATGCCGGGCAAAAACGGGGGCCACGACAGGGTCGGCGTCTACCCGCTCCAGGCTCTGCGCAAAGCCCGGCGCCAGGTTGCAGAGCACCTCGCGCGCATCGTCCCAACGCGATACCGCCGCCGCCATGATGCCCAGTGCATTCGGCGCGTTGCTGGGTGTAAACAGTTGGCCGGCAAACTGATCGGCAAACACGACCCAGGCCTGATGCAGGTAGCGCCGTGTGCCGCTGACCAGTTGTGCTTGCTGCGCCTCATCGGCATTGCCCAACCAGCGTTGCGGGTAGTCGATGATGCCGATCGCCGAATAGCAGTTGGCGGCGATGTACAGCAAGCCGCGCAGGATCTGCGTACGATCGCCGGCCAGCAACTCGGCCTTGGGATACTCCAGGCCGAGGTGGATCAGGATCGCGGCGCTTTCGGTCAGTACCTGGCCATTTGGAGTGACCAGGGTGGGGATCTGCTTGAGTGGATTGATACGTGCAAGGGCGTCGCTACCCTCGCCGTCCTGCCAGGAACTGGCCTGCACGCGATGCCACGGCACTGCGCAGCGCTGCAGGGCGATTTCGATCATGCAGGATCCGGATTCGTCGGTGCCGTAAAGGGTGTACATGGGCGTTTCCTCCTGAGCGATGGGCAATATTGAGCCTGTGGTGATTACCTAGAATAGCCCCATCTGCCCGCCTACCAGGGTACCGAAATCGTCATTCACGAACGGCAGGATTGCGTCAGCCACGGGCTGCAATTGGCGCGTGACGTAGTGGTCGTAGTCGATGGGTGCCCGCCGCACTTCCAGCGGTTCCGGGCCGTTGACGCTGATCACGTAGCTGATCCAGCCACCGCGCTGGTACTGGCGCGGGCGGCCCAGGCGATCGTTGTACTCGTCCGCCAGTCGCGCGGCGCGTACGTGGGGCGGGACGTTGCGTTCGTAGTCGTGCAAGGGCCGGCGCAGGCGTTTGCGGTAGATCAGCAACTCATCGAATTCGCCGCTCAAGGTACGCCGCACGTAGTCGCGTATGTAGTCCTGATGGGGTTGGCGATGGAAGATGCGTTGGTAGAGTTCCTGCTGGAATTGCCGGGCCAGGGGCGACCAATCGCTGCGCACGGTTTCCAGGCCTTTGTAGACCATTTCTTCGCCGCCATCTTCGCGCACGACCAGGCCCGCATAGCGCTTTTTGCTGCCCTCCTCGGCGCCACGAATGGTCGGCATCAGGAAGCGGCTGAAGTGGGTTTCGTATTGCAGCTCCAGGGCGCTTTGCAGGCCGTACTCGTTGCTCAGGTGCGCGCGCCACCAGTCGTTGACGTGCTGCACCAGCGCCAGGCCGATGCGATTGGCGTCCTGCGCAGAGTGCGCGCTGCCCAGCCAGACGAAGGTGGAGTCGGTGTCGCCGTAAATCACCTCGTACCCTTGGGCCTCAACCAGCGCGCGGGTCTGGCGCATGATCTGGTGCCCCCGCAGGGTGATCGAGGATGCCAGCCGGGTGTCGAAGAACCGGCAGCCGCTGGAGCCGAGCACACCGTAAAAGGCGTTCATGATGATCTTCAGTGCCTGGGACAACGGCGCATTGCGCTCGCGCTTGGCCTCTTCGCGGCCTTCGGACACCCGGGTGACGATGGACGGCAGGCAATGCCGGGTGCGGGAGAAGCGTGCGCCGCGAAAGCCTTCCACCGAGTCGCTGTCGTCAGGATGCTTGAGGCCTTCGATCAAGCCGACCGGGTCGATGAGGAAACTACGGATGATCGATGGGTAAAGGCTTTTGTAGTCCAGCACCAGCACCGATTCATAGAGGCCCGGGCGCGAGTCCATGACAAACCCGCCGGGGCTGGCTTGGGGCGGTTTGTCGCCCAGGTTCGGCGCGACGAAACCCTGGCGGTGCATCAACGGCATGTACAGGTGGGTGAAGGCGGCCACCGAGCCGCCGTTACGGTCGGCCGGCAACCCGGTGACGCTGGCGCGTTCGAGCAAGAACTTGAGCAGCTCGGTCTTCTCGAAAATCCGCGTGACCAGTTCGCAGTCCTTGAGGTTGTAGCGCGCCAGGGCGGGTTTGTCCTCGGCGAACATGCGGTTGATTTCGTCCATGCGCTGGTACGGCGTGGAGATGTCCTTGCCTTCGCCAAGCAGGGTTTGCGCGACGTTTTCAAGGCTGAAGGATTCAAAACTCCAAGTGGCCGAACGCAACGCTTCGATACCGTCGATGATCAACCGCCCCGCCGCCGCCGCGAAGTAGTGATTGCGGCTGCCATGTTCGCGCCAGGCCATGGTTTCACCGCCACGCCCCAGCAACAGCGGCACGTTCAGGCGCTGGGCGTGTTCGTGGAGTACGCGCAGGTCGAACTGCACCACATTCCAGCCGATGATCGCGTCGGGGTCGAAAGTGGCCAGCCATTGGTTGAGGCGCTCGAGCAGTTGAGCACGGGTGTCGCAATAGTCGAGCTTGAAATCCACCGCGTCGGTTTTGTTCGGCGGGCCGAGCATGTACACCTGGCGCTCGCCGCAGCCTTCGAGGGCGATGGAATACAGATCGCCCTGGGCGGTGGTCTCGATATCCAGGGACACCAGCTTCAAGGGCGGGCGATAGTCGGGGGCAGGCTTCATCTGCGCGTCGAGCACGGTGCCGCTTGCATCAGCGGTGCCCCCGAACCAGACGGGAGCGGTGATAAAACGCTCCATCATGTAGCGCTCCGGCGGGCGCACGTCACCTTCGTAGACATCGACTCCGGCAGCGCGCAGGCGCTTCTCGATATCCATCAACTGGCGGTGCTGGCGCGCATAGAGGCCCAGAACCGGGCGGTGATGAAAGTCGCATAGCTGCAAGGGGCGCAACTCGAGATCACGTTCACCCTTGAGCAGCCAATCGAGCGGCTTGCGGTGGGCTTGCGGGATGAACACCACCGAGGTCTGCACGGGTAGGCGAATGCACCGTGGCCCTTGGTCGGTGGCCAGCCAGAAGCTGACCTCGGTACCCGCCGGGGTATCGCGCCAATGCCGGGTCAGGACAAACCCCTGCTGTAAATCCACCGTACCGCACCTCAAGAATCGCGTTCAGGGCGTAATTCTACTCGGCATCCGGGCCAAGGCGTCGGGTAAACGCACACCTAGCGCGCAATATCATAAAAAGGATGTCATCGCTTTTTAGGATAAGAATGCGCTGGCAATATCAAATGGCTATATAGGAAGATAGCGCGATTCAAGAAAAGGATTTCGCGCATGTCGTTCGTCCCCCGCCGTCTGGCCCTGACTATTTCGTTGATTGTTTCCGGCGCCTCGCTTTCTCCTGCCAGCCTTGCTCAAGCATTCATCGATACCCCAACCAATACCCCGCTCACCGTGGGCAGTGGCTATTTTTACAATCCCAGTTTGTGGGTGACCAAGACCGGCAGCATCACCACCCATACGACCGCCGTCAGCGTTCGCCAAAACCTGCCTGATTGGCAACGCAATGTCTTCATTCAAAATGACGGCTCGATCAGTGCCGATAAATTAGACGCGATCAGCCTGGGCGCTGCGACCGATGTGCGCATCGACAACACCGGGGTAATCTCGGGCGCCCGGCATGCAATCTCAGGCGAACAACTCAATTTGCTGAGCAATAATGGCACGCTTACCGGACGTGACGGCGCTGGAGTTTCGATAACGGGTGATGCCATGGTTTACAACGACGGCACGATCACTGGCGGACGAGAGGGACGCCTGGAGAATATCGATGGCGATGGCCTACGCGTAGGGGGCATTGCCCACATCGAAAACTCTGGCGTTATCCGGGCATTGGGCGCCAGTGGAGCGGACAATAATGGCCGAGCCAACACCAGCGATGGGGTATCGATTGGCGGTGGCTACCTGTTCAACGGCGGCAGGTTTGATCCTTCCACAGGCATTCCACGTACCGGCTCAATCACAGGTACCAACAATGGCCTCTTAGTCAGTGATGGCCATGATGGGCCGGCAACCGGCGCAACGGAGCTGAGAAATTTCGTCGACCTGCGTGGGCTTGATGGCTATGGCGCACGCTTTATCGGTAATTTCGACGACCGGGTATTCAACGGTGCCCTGATCAGCGGGAGTAATGGTGTAGCCCTGGACATGGGGGGCGGCAACGACACCTTGACGCTGTACCCCGGCGCCCGTTTTGAGGGGTTAGTTGACGGCGGCGCAGGGCATAACACCATGATTCTGGAGGGCTACCAATATTATCCTTCAGATACGCGTGAACCCGACGGGACGGTCGAGGCGACGCGCAATTTTGACGTACTACAAGTGAGTCGCGGCTACTGGGTACTCAATGGTCGCGGCGATTTCAGCGAAGGCGCACGCCTCTCTGCCAATGGTCACTTAAACAACCAGGGCAACATCGCTGGTGACGTGATCGTCGACCAAGGCGCCACTTACCGGGGCCGAGGCTCAGTCAACAATCTTACCGTCAGCGGGAGATTGATCACGGATACCGTTGTCGGCGCTCCTCAGGTCAACGGCAACCTGATCATGAAGCCAGGCTCTGCATTCGAGTTCGCTACTTATCCCGACGGCAGTGCTGCGACAACCCATGTGGTCGGCAATGCCAGCCTCAACGGTGCCTATTTGTGGCCGCAGCCGGGTTACTCGATGGACTATCCCTGGCACAGCACGTACACGGTCCTGCAAGCAGGCAGCATCACGGGGACCTTTGATGACTCCAACCTGCGCAGCTACTACGCCTTCCTGACGCCAACACTCAGCTACGACAATAACCGGGTGAACCTGAGCTACACACGCAACGATGTCGAGTTCATCGATTACGCCCGTACCCGTAACGCCGCCCACGCAGTCAACAGCATCGAGTCCATCACGTGGCGCCACTGGAGCAACTGGGATGGCAGTTTCCCCCCGCCCTCCATGATGCGAAACCCCAACCCGCTCTACGACGCGCTGCTGGCCACCTCGGAGACTACGGCCAGCGCCGCGCTCGAGGCCCTGGCAGGCAGCAGCAACGCCAACCTCGCCAGTGCCACACTGGCGGCCAGCAGCCAGGTGGCCACGTCCATGCTGTCGGCCATGCGCCAGATGAGCAGCAGTTCAAGCTTGCTCGTCGGGCTTGATCCAGTACAAACACCTGAGCTGGCCATAAGTGGCATCCCCAGCAGTGCCCGCAACTTGAATGATCCAAACGCGCGAGGCCGCGTGTGGCTGCAAGGTATCGGCAGCTACGGCAAGCTTGATGGTCAACACGGCAATGCGTCTTCACAGCAACGCACACAAGGCAGTCTGCTGGGTATTGACTGGTCCTTGTCGCCTCTCTGGCGCCTGGGTGTACTGGGCGGCTATTCGAAGACCGATATGGACAGCCACAACGTCGATAATTCATTGCGCAGCTGGCACGCGGGGGCATATGCCGTACGCCAGGATGGCCCAGTTGCGTTGCGCCTGGGGGCTGCGTACAGCCAGCACAGGGGTAACAACAAGCGCACAGTGGAATTCGCAGGTTTCAGCGAGCGCCCCAAGGGTGATTACGATGCCAATAGCCAGCAAGCCTTTGCCGAGATGGGTTACATGCTGGGTAACGGCCGATTGAATATCGAACCCTTCGCCAACCTCGGCTATCAGCGCTATCACCGCGACAACTACCGCGAGAAAGGCGGCGATGCTTCACTCAAGGTGGATGCACAAACCCAGGACAATGTCAGCAGTACCTTCGGGGTGCGCCTGGCTCATCTGAGCCAACTGGACAATGGCATCAGCCTGACCCCGCAGGCCAGCTTCGGCTGGCGGCACCTCTATGGCAATGTCGACAGTAAGACTCGGCAGGCTTTTTTGATTGGCGGCGACGCGTTCAATATTGAAGGCAGCGCACTGGACCGCGACGGCTTGATGGTTGAAGTGGGGTTGGCGGTGGGTTTGTCTGCGCAGCAGAACCTGAGTGTCGGTTATAACGGCGAGCTGGGTAGCAATAGCCGCAATCATGCGGTGGTCGGCCAGTGGCAGATGAGTTTCTAAAGCAATCGAATGCACGCTGGCGTGAAGCCGGGCATCAACCATGATGCCCGTTCGGGTCAGGCTTGATTCAGATAGCTTTCGATATTGCTCATTTGTTCGTCCCAGCCACGGGAGTTCATCTTGAAGGCTTTCTGGCGCCGCGCTTCGGGGATCTGGTCAAAACCGGACTCGACGACCCGCAAGAGGATGCCTGGAGCGCGATCCTCAATCGTGAACTCCACCAGCGTCGGTGTTTCCTTGTCGTAGTCGACGCCCTCTTCCACTGCAAAAGGATGCCACCAGAAAGAAAACAGCGTTTGGGGCAGGATGCGTTCGATCCTGGCCTTCCACACGACATGTTCGTAACCTGGGTAGGTAATTGGCGCTTCGATGGTTTCTCCGGCCACAAAGGTTTTACCTTTAAGCGCGATACCGAACCAGTTACCAAATTGCTCGGCCTGCGTGAGTGCCTCCCAGACCTGTTTACGTGATGCGCTGAGCAGCACCTTGCGTTCGATGCGATCTAATACGTGCATGAGTCACCTCCTTCACTGAACACTAGGCGACATCAACCAATGCGCAACCTTGCGTTGTGCGCGATGATGATGACCCCCTCCTTGCCTGGCCATAGGTTATGACTGACCCACTGAATGGAAGTTGCTTGTGCAAAGGTGTGCGCTACCAAGTCGACAGCCTGGACATGCCCATCAGCCACTGCCACTGCAAAAGCTGCCGCAAGGCACACGCGGCCGCGTTTGTTGCCACGGCCGGGGTGATGCGTGAGCATTTTCGCTGGACGCAGGGTGAGGAGTTGCTGTCGTCCTTTGAATCTTCGCCGGGCAAATTCAGGCATTTCTGCTCGCGTTGCGGCGCGCATCTGATTGCTGAACGTGGGCATCAGCCCCACGTGATCGTGCGGGTGGCGACGCTAGATGATGATCCGGGCGCCAGGCCCACCTCGCATATCTGGACGGCCCATGAAGTGCCCTGGCTGGCCTATGACGGCGTAGCGCGCTGGGACGAATGGAAGGTCTGAGTCAAACCCGTGGATCACCCGGAGCCTTGGCCGGCGCCGCGTATTGCGGCTTGAGGTGGCCTTCCTGGTCGAGCAGCCAGGCATCCATGATCTGGCGCACCACAGGCCCGGCTACACGGCCGCCGGCCTCACCGTTTTCGATCATGACTGAAATCACGATTTTCGGATGTTCGGCCGGCGCGAAGCCGACGAACAAGGCGTTATCGCGATGCCGCTCCAAGGTCTTGTTGCGGTTGTAGCGCTCACCCTGTTTGATCGCCACCACCTGGGCGGTACCACTCTTGCCGGCGATGCGGTATTGCGCGCCTTGCGCTGCCGCTCGGGCGATACCGCGGGGATCGTGCATCACCAATTGCATGCCGTGGTTGACCTGCTCCCAGTCACGCGGGTCCTTGAGCACCACGTTGGGCATTGGGTGCTCATCTACAGGCGCCACGCCATTGATGGTCTTGGCCAGGTGCGGGCGGTTCCATACACCTTTGTTGGCAATCAATGCTGTGGCCTGGGCCAATTGCAGTGGCGTCACCTGCATATAGCCTTGGCCAATGCCGAGGATCACGGTTTCGCCTGGGAACCACGGCTGGCGACGGGTCGCACGCTTCCAGGCTTGGGATGGCATCAGGCCGGCAGACTCTTCGAACATATCCAGGGACACTTTCTGGCCCAGGCCGAACTCGGCCAGATAGTCGTGCAGGCGGTCGATCCCGAGCTTATGGGCCAGGTCGTAGAAGTAAGTGTCGTTGGAACGCATGATGGCCGCGTCCATGTCCACCCAGCCGTCACCGCTGTGGTTCCAGTTGCGGTATTTGTGGTCAAAGTCTGGCAACTGATAGTAACCCGGGTCGAACACTCGGGTTTGTGGGGTAACGACACCGCTGTCGAGACCGGCAATGGCCACTTCCGGCTTGATGGTTGAACCTGGCGCGTAGAGCCCGCGTAGCACGCGGTTGAACAGCGGCCGGTCAATGGAGTCGTGCAGCGCGGCGTACTCCTTGAAGCTGATGCCGGTGACGAACAGGTTCGGATCGAAACTCGGTTTACTGACCATAGCCAGTACTTCACCGGTTTGCGGGTCCAGGGCGACCACTGAACCGCGACGGTCGCCCAAGGCCTCTTCGGCGGCTTCCTGTAGCTTGACGTCGAGGCTCAGGACGATGTTTTTGCCAGGGATCGGGTCGGTGTGCTTGAGCACGCGCAGCACACGGCCCTGTGCGTTGGTCTCGACCTCTTCATAACCGACATGGCCATGCAGTTCTGACTCGTAAAAGCGCTCGATTCCGGTTTTGCCGATGGATTGGGTACCGCGGTACTCCACCGAATCCAGGGTCTTGGATTCTTTTTCGTTGATGCGGCCGACGTAGCCGATGGAGTGGGCAAAGTGCGCGCCCAGGGGGTAGTGGCGAACGAATTGTGGCTCGACGTCCACACCAGGTAGACGGAACTCGTTAACGGCCAAAACGGCGATCTGCTCTTCGGTCAATTCGTAGAACAACGTGACGGGAACAAACGGGTGACGGGCCTGCTTGAGCGCCTTATCAAACACCGCACGGTCTTCGGCAGGCAGGTGCAACAGATTGACGATTTCGTCCAGCTCACCCTTGAGGTCGGCGGTGCGCTCACGGGTGATGGTCAGGTTATAACTAGGGCGGTTGTCGGCCAGCACCACGCCATTACGGTCATAGATCAAGCCGCGAGTCGGTGTGATGGGCAGTACGTGGACCCGGTTGTTTTCCGAAATTGTGGAGTGGTAGTCGTACTGCACCACCTGCAGGAAATACATGCGCCCTACCAGCGCACAGGTGATCCCAATCACCAGCACCGCACAGGCGAGCAAGCGCTTGTTGACCAGGCGGTTTTCTTTTTCGTGGTCTTTGATAGGTATCGGTTCAGGCATTTCTACAGCATCTCGTTGGAAAAGGTCGACGCCGCATCCTGCGGATAAAGATCAATCCTTGTGAAAATGTGCTGCACCATAGCAAAAATGCAGAAACACTTTGTATCGAATTCCCTCAACGGCAGCTTATTTAATGTTGCCAGAAGCGCTGGAATTTTCGAGCGCCCAAAACAAAACCCCAACTGCTTTCGCAATTGGGGTTTCGGAATTTAATCTTGACGATGACCTACTCTCACATGGGGAAACCC
>NZ_MPOR01000045.1:0-41552 GCF_001896155.1 Pseudomonas sp. FSL W5-0203 | reverse complement strand
GTTCCCACGCTCCGCGTGGGAATGCATCCTGTGACGCTCAGCGTCACCCTTGCGCAGGGCGGGACGCAGAGCGTCCGGGGCGGCATTCCCACGCAGAGCGTGGGAACGATCGGTCAGGCGTTGATAGGGCGGGTAACCAACCGCTCCAAAGCCTCACCCAAACCTAAAGCCTTGTCACCAATCAACAAGTGCCAAACCCCGCTATCCAGCTGGCTCACACCCTTGCAACCCAGCGCAGTGAGGTCCGCTTCAGACAGCACCGAATCATCCCCCAACTCCACCCGCAACCGGGTCATCGCTACCGCTTCCAGTTGGCGCACATTCTCTCGGCCACCCAGGGCATTCAGCCACTTTTCGGCCTCGTGTACATTCACCGCCACCGGCTTATCCACAGGCGCAACCGCTACAGGCGTTGCGGCAACAAACCCCGGCATCGCCAAGCGAATCTCATCGGCAATGCTATCGGCCATCGGCCCAACCACCACCTGCAAACTGCCGCCGTTACCCGGGCGCACTACAGCCATGGCACCCAGCGCTTTCAGTTCAGCATCCACCGCCTTGTTGCGATCCACCATGTCCAAGCGCAGGCGCGTAGTGCAAGCGCCGACACTGAGCAGGTTCTGCGCACCACCCAACGCCTGGATATAAGCCGTCGCACGCTGGTTGTCACTCATCGCTTCGGCCTGCACCACCTGGATATCTTCACGCCCCGGTGTCTTCAGGTTGAAGCGGCGGATGCAGTAGCTGAACACCGTGTAGTAGATCACCGAGTAGGCCAGGCCCACCGGTACCACCAGCCAGCCATTGGTGGACTTGCCCCAGCCCAGCACCATGTCGATAAAACCACCGGAGAAGGTAAAGCCGAGGTGGATATTCAGAATATTGGTCACGGCCATCGACAGGCCGGTCAGCAGCGCATGCAGCAAGTAGAGGAACGGTGCGAGGAACATGAAGGCGAATTCAATCGGCTCGGTCACCCCGGTCAGGAACGAGGTCAGCGCCATCGAGAGGAAGATCCCGCCCATGACCTTGCGCCGCTCCGGCAACGCGTTGCGGTACATCGCCAGGCACGCCGCCGGCAGGCCGAACAGCATCACCGGGAACATACCGGTCATGAACTGGCCGCCTTTCGGGTCGCCGGCGAAGTAGCGGGTCAGGTCGCCGGTCACCACCGCGCCGGTTGTCGGGTCGGTAAACGTGCCGAACACGAACCACGCCATATTGTTGAGGATGTGGTGCAAGCCAGTGACGATCAGCAGGCGGTTGAATACGCCGAATACGAACGCACCCAGACTGCCGCTTTCCATCAGCAATACGCCGAAGCTGTTGATGCCGTGCTGGATCGGCGGCCAGATCAGGCCAAAGATTACGCCCAGGCCCACCGCCGAAAAGCCGGTGACAATCGGTACAAAGCGTCGTCCGCCAAAGAACGCCAGGTACTCCGGCAGCTTGATGTCTTTGAAGCGGTTATACAGCGCGCCCGCCATCAGGCCGCTGGCGATACCGGCGAGCATGCCCATGTTGATGGACGTGTCCATCACCTTGAGTGTGGAGATCATCACCAGGTAGCCAATCGCCCCGGCCAGGCCGGCGGTGCCGTTGTTGTCGCGAGCAAAACCCACGGCAATGCCGATGGCGAAGATCAGCGCCAGGTTGGCGAAGATCGCCTGCCCGGCATCGTGCATCACCGCGATGTTGAGCAAGTCGGTGTCGCCCAGGCGCAGCAGCAAGCCGGCGATTGGCAGGATCGCAATCGGCAGCATCAGTGCGCGGCCCAGGCGTTGCAGGCCTTCGATAAAGTGTTGGTACATGGCGTGTCTCCCTATTCTTGTTGTTTTCAGCTCAGCGGCCAGTGGTGTTGACAGGCTTGGCGAACGGCCTTGGCGCTGCTCAGGTCGAGCAGCTCAAGGCTCCGTTGCCGGCATTGCGCCGCGTCCAGGTGGCGGACGCGGTCCTTGATTTCGCCGATCTGCGGCGGGCTTACCGACAGCTCGGTGACTCCCAGGCCAACCAGTACTGGCGTGGCCAGCGGGTCCGACGCCAGGGCACCGCACACGCCGACCCAACGGCCGTGTTTCGCCGCACCGGCGCAGGTCTGGGCGATCAGCCGCAGCAGCGCCGGGTGCAGCGCGTCAACACGGGCGGCCAAGCCTGCGTGGTCGCGGTCCATGGCCAGGGTGTACTGGGACAGGTCATTGGTGCCGATGGACAAAAAGTCCGCGTGTTCAGCCAACTGTTCAGCCATCAGCGCGGCGGCGGGCACTTCAATCATCACGCCCAGTTCGGGGCGTTGCGTCAGCTCCAACTCCGCGCACAGTTCATCCAGGCGCTGGCGGATCTGCAGCAGTTCATCCACCTCGCTGACCATCGGCAGCAGGATGCGGCAACGCGCCAGCGGGGTAACTTGCAGCAGGGCGCGCAGTTGCTGGTCGAGCAGTTCCGGGCGTACCTGAGCCATGCGAATACCGCGCAGGCCCAGTACCGGGTTGGCCTCGACGGGCAGCGGCAGGTAGTCGAGCTGCTTGTCGCCGCCCACATCGATGGTGCGAATGATCACCGACTTGTCGCCCATGGCATCCAGCACGGCCTGATAAGCCTGGCGCTGTTCTTGCTCATCCGGCGCGGTGCGACGGTCGACGAAGAGGAATTCGGTGCGCAGCAGGCCGACGCCGTCGGCGCCGTTGTCAAACGCCACTTGGGCTTCGGCGCTGGAGGCGACATTCGCCGCGACTTCAACCGTCACGCCGTCAGTGGTGTTCGCCGATTGCCGGGCTTGGACCTGTTGCTGCTGGCGTCGCAACTTCTGTGTTTCGCGAATCTGGTGAACTTCGGCGTGGCGCGCTTCGCTGGGGGCCAGTTCCAGGCGGCCGTTGGCGGCATCGAGCACCACCCGTTGGCCTTGGGGTACGTCGAGCACTTCATTGCCCAGGGCGACGAGACATGGCAGGCCTTTGCCCCGGGCCAGAATCGCCACATGGGAGGTCGCACCGCCTTCGGCCATGCAGATGCCCGCAGCCTGTTGCGCGCTCAATTGCAGGAGGTCCGAAGGTGTCAGCTCATGGGCACTGACAATCGCCCCCGCCGGCAATTCGAAATGCCAGGCTTCACCCAGCAACGCCCTTAGCACCCGTTGTTGCAGGTCGCGCAGGTCGTTGGCGCGCTCGGCAAACAGTGGCTTGCCCAATGCCAGCAGCACGGCGCACTGGGCCTGGATCGCATCCCGCCAGGCGTGGGTGGCGGCGCTGCCCTGTTCGATGGTTGCGCTGGCGGCGTCGAGTAACGTCGGGTCTTCCAGCAGAGCGAGGTGCGCGGCGAAGATCTCCTCTTCTTCGACGTTCTTGCGTTGGCGGGCCAGTTCCAGAGTGTTGCGGATTTCGCCACGCACTTGCTCAAGAGCCACATCCAGTCTTTGCAGTTGTTCGTCGACGTTATGGGTGTCGGTATCTTCCGGCAACTCGATGCCCGCCAGGCGGAACAGCGGCCCACATACCAAGCCCGGCGCGGCGCAGACGCCTTGCAGCACATTGGCTTCGGTATTCGCCCGGCGTGGTGTGGCGGCGACCGGCGTGTGGTGTTCCTCGTGGATCGCCACGGACAGCGCGGCGACCAATGCCTGTAACGCCGCCTCGCCATCCTTGCCGCGACAGCTCACCCGTACCTCGTCACCTTCACCAATGCCCAGCCCCATCAGGCCGATCAAGCTGTCGCAAGCCGCCGTCTTATCACCGAAGTGCAGCTGTGACTGGCTGCTGAAACCCTGAGCAGTCTTGCGGATCAGTGCAGCAGGGCGTGCATGCAATCCGCCACGGTGTGTGATGCGCACTGTAGCGCTCACTTGCGCGTCCGAGTTATCCACAGCGGTGTTAACCGGTGCGGATGTGCGCACGGCAATCCGCATCAGCGCGTCACCGACCTTCACCGTCTTGCCTGCAATCGGTTGCAGCTCAAAGCGCTCACTGTTGGTCAGGATGATCAAGCTCACCAGGCTCTTGCACTGGCGCGCAATGCGGTCCAGATCAAACTGCACCAACGGCTGACCCTCGCTCACCCGTGCGCCTTCCTTCACCAGCAAGGCAAAGCCTTCGCCATTGAGTTCCACGGTGTCGATGCCCACATGCATCAGTACTTCGGCACCGTTATCAGCGCGGATGGTCAGGGCGTGCCCGGTGCGGGCGACGTGGATGATCACGCCGTCACAGGGCGCCTGCAGGCAGTCGTTCAGCGGGTCGATAGCGATACCGTCGCCCATGGCGCCGCTGGCGAACACTTCGTCGGGGACGCGGTTCAGGGCCAGCACCGGCCCACTCAAGGGGGCGCTAAGGGTCAATGGATTATTGTTGTTGGGCATGGGCACGGTACTCATCAGGAAAACGCCGCTTTAGTGCGTGCGGGTGACTTTGCTCAGGTGGCGCGGCTGGTCCGGGTCCATGCCCCGTGCCTGCGCCAGGCCGGCGGCCATCACGTAGAAGCTCTGGATCGCCAGGATCGGGTCCAGGCTCGGGTGTTCGGCGCGGCTCAGCGTCAGGTCGCGTTCGGCGATATCGTCCGGCGCGGCCAGCAGCACGCGGGCGCCGCGTTGGCGCATGTCGGCGGCCAGGCTCAGCAGGCCGGCCTGCTCGGCGCCGCGTGGGGCGAACACCAGCAGAGGGTAGTTCTCGTCGATCAAGGCCATCGGCCCGTGGCGCACTTCGGCGCTGCTGAACGCTTCGGCCTGGATCGCCGAGGTTTCCTTGAGCTTGAGCGCGGCTTCCTGGGCGATGGCAAACCCGGCGCCACGGCCGATCACCATCAAGCGCTGGCTGCCTTTGAGGGCGTCGACGGCCAGGCGCCAATCCTGTCTGGCGGCGTCACGCAGGCCCTCGGGCAAGGCCTGACAGGCTTGCAGCAAGTCGGCTTCTTGATTCCAGTGGCCGACCAACTGTGCACTGGCGCTCAGGGTGGCGATGAAGCTCTTGGTGGCGGCCACGCTGAGTTCCGGCCCGGCGCACAGCGGCACATGAAATTCACACGCGGCTTCCAGCGGTGAGTCTTCGGCGTTGACCATCGAGATGCTCAAGGCACCCCGCTTGCGTAGCAGGCGCAGGCTGTTGACCAGGTCCGGGCTCTGCCCAGATTGGGAGAAACCAAACGCCACTTGGCCGCTGACTTTCATCGGCGCCTGCAACAGGGTCACCACCGACATTGGCAGCGACGCCACCGGAATGCCCACGTGTTGCATGGCCAGGTAGGCGAAGTAGCTGGCGGCATGGTCGGAGCTGCCGCGGGCGATGGTCATCGCCACCTGTGGTGGCTGGCGGCGCAGGCGGCCGGCGATTTCTTCCAGCATCGGGTCCAGGCGTTGCAGTTGGGCCGCGACGGCGTCGCAGGAGGCCAGGGCCTCTTCAAGCATTTTTGAAGTCAATGGTGTCTCCTTCGACCATTACGTCGGTGAGTGTCAGGGAGCGGTCCAGGCGCACGCAGTCGGCAAAGCTGCCCGGTTGCAGGCGGCCGCGTTCTTGCAAGCCCAGGTAGTCCGCAGGAAATTGCGACAGGCGTTGTGAGGCTTCACTGATGGGCAGGCCGATTTTCACCAGGTTGCGCAGCGCCTGGTCCATGGTCAGGGTGCTGCCGGCCAGGGTGCCATCGGCCAGGCGCACGCCGCCCAGGCATTTGGTCACGGTGTGGCTGCCCAGCTTGTACTCGCCGTCGGGCATGCCGGCGGCGGCGGTGGAGTCGGTGACGCAATACAGGCAGGGAATCGAGCGCAACGCCACGCGCATGGCGCCAGGGTGCACATGCAGCAAGTCCGGGATCAGCTCGGCGTACTGGGCGTGGGCCAGCGCGGCGCCGACGATGCCGGGTTCGCGGTGATGCAGCGGGCTCATGGCGTTGTACAAGTGGGTGAAACTGGTGGCGCCAGCGGCCAGGGCGGCAACGCCTTCTTCATAGCTGCCCAGGGTATGGCCGATCTGCATGCGCACGCCGCGTTCGCTGAGGGCGCGGATCAGGCCGTCGTGGCCGGCGATTTCCGGGGCGATGGTGATCACCCGGATCGGCGCCAGGCGCAGGTAGGCTTCCACTTCCTGCATCAACGCGGTGTGGGCGAAGTTGGGTTGGGCGCCGAGTTTGCCCGGATTGATGTAGGGGCCTTCCAGGTGCACGCCGAGTACGCGAGCGCTGCCGGCTGGGCGCTGTTCGCAGAACGTGCCGAGCTCACCAAGCACGCGGGAGATTTCTTCCACCGGCGCCGTCATGGTGGTGGCCAGCAGCGAGGTGGTGCCAAAACGCACGTGGGTACGGGTAATGGTCTCGAAGGCGCCCGCACCTTCCATGATGTCCGCGCCGCCACCGCCATGCACATGCAGGTCGATAAAGCCCGGCAGCAGGTAGGGCAGGTCGTTGTCGGCCGGGTCGCACGGCGTGCCGTCAATGGCGACAACCTTGCCGTGCTCGTGCACCAGGCGACCACGCATCCAGCCGCTGGGCGTGAGGATATTGTCTTCAGTCATGGGCAGTTCTCTAAGTTCGCAATTCGGCGGAATAATCATGGCGGCGCAGTTCTGCGACAAAGTCGTAGTAATCGTTGCGGCAGTAGGTGTCGGTGATTTCAATCGGCGTGTTATCGGCGGTGTAGCCCACGCGGGTCATCAGCAGCATGGCGGTGCCGGGGGCGATGCCGACCAGCGCGGCGAACTCATCCGAGGCATTGATCGCCTGGATATGCTGCAAGGCGCGCACGATGGGCTTGCCGATGCTTTCCAGGTATTCGTACAACGAATTGCCGATGGCCTGGGGATGGGGCAACACCGAGGCCGGCATGGCGGTCATTTCAATCGCCATCACCGTGTCATCGGCTTTGCGCAGTCGCTTGAGGCGCGCCACTTTGTCGGTGGGCGACAGGCCCAGGCGGATCAGTTCTTCATGGGTCGGCGGGGTGATGTCGCGCTCCAACCACTGAGACGTGGGCACAAACCCCTTGAGCCGCAGCATTTCGCTGAACCCCGACAGGCGTGACAAGGGTTGTTCCAGGCGCGGCGTGATGAAGGTGCCGGAGCCTTGGCTGCGACGGATCAGGCCTTGAGCCAACAACACTTCCAGCGCTTTACGGGCGGTGACCCGCGAGATGCTCAGTTGCTCGCTGAGGGCGCGTTCCGAAGGCAGGGCCTGTTCGGATTTCCACTGGCCGGCATGGATCGCTGCTTCAAGGCTGCGGGCCAGTTGCAGGTACAGCGGCGTGGATTGCTTATCGTCGGGGCGCAGGGCCAGGATGGGGTTCATCTGTCAGGTTTCCGATGCGTTATTGGAGTGTTGTCGCCCGGTAATGGCCGAAAACTAATACCACTTAAATACCATGTCAATGCTACCAAAACGGTGCGAATCCCGGTTTCAGGGCGCTTTAATGGGGCTTGGTATCAAGTGGTATTAGAGAGGTCTTTGTGGCGCGCACAAGTGCAGGGTCCCGCGCGGTGAACTGGTATTCACCGGCAGGCGCTGCCTGGGGCAGGAATTATTTTCGAATTATTTTACGAACGGCACGCGATTACGGCCGAATCTCGATGAGGGTGCCGTCTTTGACCAGGTTCCACACTTCGCGCATATCCACATTGCGCATGCCGATGCAGCCGTCGGTCCAGTCCAGGGTGTGGAACCACTGTTCCGGGTAGTCTTCGGTGTCGGGGGTGCCGTGGATCATGATCATGCTGCCTGGCTTCACGCCTTCGCGGCGGGCGCGGGCGGCGTCGCTGATGTTCGGGTAGGAAATGTGCATGGCCAGGTTGAAGCGGTCGCTGGTCTTGCGCCAGTCGATCCAGTAGAGGCCTTCGGGTGTGCGGCGGTCGCCTTCGATCAGCTTGTGGCCCTTGGGGTTCTTGCCCAGGGAAATGCGATAGGTCTTGAACGGCTTGCCGTCGTTGATCAGCTGCAGCTGGTGGGCGGACTTGAGTACCAGGACTTTCTCGACCGTTTTACCGCCAAGGGTTTGCACCGTGGAGGCCGGGGACAGCGTGGCGAACGACAGGCAGATCAGAGCAAGCAACCAACGCATTGAAACGGTATCCCTTTGGCGACATTGGCCGGCTTGTTATTGGGCGGGCTTGGACAGCGGTGGCACAGATTCGCTACGTACCGGGTACGCCTGTTGGCGACGGTCAGCGAAGAAGCATTCTAAGGTACGCCCGACCGTGCGGAAAGCCAGCTCGGACCAAGGGATGTCGGCTTCGTCGAACAGCCTCACTTCCAGGCTCTCCTGGCCAGCGGCGAAGTCCAGGTCGATCAGTTCGGCGCGGTAGAAGATATGCACCTGGCTGATGTGCGGTACGTTGATCAGGGTATAGATGCTCAGGTTGCGCACCCGGGCGCAGGCTTCTTCCAGGGTTTCACGCATGGCGGCCTGTTCGACGGTCTCGCCATTTTCCATAAAGCCTGCGGGCAGGGTCCAGTAACCCAGGCGTGGCTCAATGGCGCGGCGGCACAGCAGCACTTGGTCGCCCCATACCGGCACGGTACCGGCGACGATATTGGGGTTCTGGTAATGAATGGTCGAGCAGTGGTCGCATACATAGCGCAGGCGTGCGTCGCCTTCGGGAATGCGTTGGGTTACCGGTTTGCCGCACTGGCTGCAGAAATTCATGCTGGGGTTCCTGGACAATGGGCACATCTTGGCTCGGTGCCGGGCGTTCCTGCAAGTTGTCGTTTCGCGACAGCGCTGCGGTTTTGGGGTTGGGCGCTCGCACGCTTTGGTGCATGATGCAAGGTAGCCAACAGACCGAGATGACTCATGCTGGACGAGCTACTTCGCCGGGTAAGCAACCACACCCCCCACACTCTGGAAACCGACGGGCGTTTCCCCGAGGCTGCGGTGCTGGTGCCGATTACCCGCAGTGACGAACCGGAGCTGATCCTGACCCTGCGCGCCAGCGGCCTGTCGACCCACGGTGGCGAAGTGGCCTTTCCCGGCGGGCGCCGCGACCCCGAAGACCCGGACCTGATCTTTACCGCCTTGCGCGAAGCCGAAGAAGAAATCGGCCTGCCGCCGGGGCTGGTTGAAGTCATCGGCCCGTTGAGCCCGCTGATTTCCCTGCACGGCATCCGCGTAACGCCCTATGTGGGCGTGGTCCCCGATTACGTCGAATACCTGGCCAACGACGCCGAGATTGCCGCCGTTTTCAGCGTGCCTTTGGACTTTTTCCGACAGGACCCACGCGAACATACCCATCGCATTGATTACCAGGGCCGCAGTTGGTATGTGCCCAGCTACCGGTTCGGTGAATACAAAATCTGGGGGCTGACGGCAATCATGATTGTCGAGCTGATCAACCTGCTCTATGACGATGCCAAGATCAGCCTGCACCATCCGCCCAAGAGCTTCATCAATCTATAAGCCATCGTTTAAATGGCATGCCGTGAGGAAAAACCATGAAATACCGCCTGGGCGACGCCCGCGTCGAGACCCATCCCAACAGTTGGGTTGCACCGAATGCCACGCTGGTGGGCAAGGTCAAGCTGGAGGAGGGCGCCAACGTCTGGTTCAACGCGGTGTTGCGTGGCGATAACGAGCTGATCCTGATCGGCAAGAACAGCAACGTGCAGGACGGCAGCGTGATGCACACCGACATGGGCTACCCGCTGACCCTTGGCACCGGCGTGACCATTGGCCATAACGCCATGCTGCACGGCTGCACCGTCGACGACTACAGCCTGATCGGTATCAACGCAGTGATCCTCAACGGCGCCAAGATCGGCAAGCACTGCATCATCGGCGCCAACTCGCTGATCGGTGAAGGCAAGGAAATCCCCGACGGCTCGCTGGTCATGGGCTCGCCGGGCAAAGTGGTGCGTGAGCTGACCGAGGCGCAAAAGCGCATGCTTGAAGCCAGCGCCGCGCACTATGTGCATAACTCGCAGCGTTATGCCCGTGACCTGGTCGAGCAGGAATGAGCACGATTGAGCGACCGGTCGCCTCGCCCTGCGTCAGCATTTGCGCACTGAATGATGACGATATCTGCACCGGCTGCCAGCGCAATGTGGATGAAATCACGCGTTGGAGCCGCATGGACAACGCCGAGCGCCGGGTGGTGCTGGGGTTGTGCCATGAGCGGGCGGTGGCGAGTGGGATGATGTGGATGGCCCCTGGGAAATCTGGCGCCTGACAGGCCGCCATCGCAGGCAAGCCAGCTCCCACCCTTGATGTGTGAATACCCTCACATGTGGGAGCTGGCTTGCCTGCGATGAGGCCCTGCCAGACGACATCCTTGTAATTGTGTACCCTGTGCGGCATTGCCCACAGGTCCATCCTCCATGTTTTTCCTGATCGCCTACATCAGCAGCGTCGTGCTGATCAACTTCGCTTTCTCCACCGCCCCACACCTGGACATCATCTGGTCCGCCTGGGGCGGCCTGGTATTTATCCTGCGCGACATGGTGCAAACCCGCTTCGGCCATGGCGCAATCATCGCCATGCTGGCGGCACTGGTGCTGTCCTATATCACCTCCGACCCGTCCATCGCCCTGGCCAGTGCCACGGCGTTTGCGGTGTCCGAATGCATCGACTGGCTGGTGTTCAGCATCACCAAGCGCCCGCTGCATGACCGCCTGTGGATAAGTTCGGCGCTGAGCATTCCCCTCGATACCTTTATCTTTTTCGGCCTGATCGGCGCACTGACGCCGGCGGTGGCGGGCACGGCGTTGGTGTCCAAGTTCGCCGGTGTCACCGTGGTCTGGCTGATCATGGCCTGGCGCATCCGCCGGCGGGCTGTCGCCAACTGAGGCCAATTTTTACAGTTCATGTAAAATGCCGGCCTTTCTCCCCCATGATCCGCTCCCCTGAGGACCTGAGATGACCCGAATCGGAACTCCATTGTCGCCAACCGCGACCCGCGTTTTGCTGTGTGGCTGCGGTGAGCTGGGCAAGGAAGTGGTAATCGAACTGCAACGCCTGGGCGTTGAAGTGATTGCCGTGGATCGCTACGCCAACGCGCCGGCCATGCAGGTGGCGCACCGTAGCCATGTGATCAACATGCTTGACGGGGCCGCATTGCGTGCGGTGATCGAGGCGGAGAAACCGCACTTTATCGTGCCGGAAATCGAAGCCATCGCCACCGCGACCCTGGTGGAACTGGAGGCCGAAGGCTTTACCGTCATTCCGACCGCCCGCGCCACGTCGTTGACCATGAACCGTGAAGGCATCCGTCGCCTGGCCGCCGAAGAACTGGACCTGCCGACCTCGCCGTACCACTTCGCCGACACCTTCGAAGCCTACAGTAAGGCTGTCCAGGACCTGGGCTTCCCGTGCGTGGTCAAGCCGGTGATGAGTTCGTCGGGCAAGGGCCAGAGCCTGTTGCGCAGCACTGATGACGTGCAGAAAGCCTGGGACTACGCCCAAGAGGGCGGGCGTGCCGGCAAGGGCCGGGTGATCATCGAAGGTTTTATCGACTTCGACTACGAAATCACCCTGCTGACCGTGCGCCACATCGGCGGTACCACCTTCTGCGCGCCGGTAGGGCATCGCCAGGAGAAGGGCGACTATCAGGAGTCCTGGCAGCCGCAGGCCATGAGCCCGATTGCCCTGGCAGAGTCAGAGCGCGTAGCCAAAGCCGTGACCGAAGCCTTGGGCGGTCGTGGTCTGTTTGGTGTGGAGTTGTTCATCAAAGGCGATCAGGTGTGGTTCAGCGAAGTGTCGCCGCGTCCCCATGACACTGGCCTGGTGACCCTGATTTCTCAGGACCTGTCGCAGTTTGCCTTGCACGCGCGCGCCATCCTCGGCCTGCCGATCCCGTTGATCCGTCAGTTCGGGCCTTCGGCGTCTGCGGTGATCCTGGTGGAAGGGCAGTCCACCCAGACGGCGTTTGCCAACCTCGGCGCCGCGCTGAGCGAGCCGGATACAGCGTTGCGTCTGTTTGGCAAACCTGAAGTGAACGGCCAGCGCCGCATGGGCGTGGCACTGGCGCGGGACGAGTCGATTGAAGCGGCTCGTGCCAAGGCGACCCGTGCTTCCCAAGCAGTTGTTGTAGAGCTCTAAGCCGCCACGCTCGTTCCCACGCTTTGCGTGGGAATGCCTCTTGTGACGCTCTGCGTCGCGCTTGGGGACGCAAAGCGTCCCTAACTGCATTCCCACGCAGAGCGTGGGAACGAGCATGGGGTCAGGCGACCTTGTTCAAGTCGTTATCCCGCGTCTCTTTCAGGCACAGCACCGCAATCAAACTCAGCAACGCTGCCGCCGACACATACCCACCGACATAACTCAGCCCGCCCATCGCCACCAGCTTGGTCGCGAAGAACGGCGCCGCCGACGCCCCCACGATTCCACCCAGGTTATACGCCGCCGATGCGCCGGTATAACGCACGCGGGTCGGGAACAGTTCTGGCAGCAGCGCGCCCATCGGTGCGAACGTCACGCCCATCAAAAACAGCTCCAGGGCCAAAAATAGCGCCACCGCCCAGGTCGAGCCATGGGTCAGCAGCGGCTCCATGGTAAAGCCCGACAGAATTGCCAGGACCGCGCCGACAATCAGCACCGGCTTGCGCCCGTAGCGATCACTGGCCAAGGCGGCCAATGGCGTTGCCAGCCCCATGAACAGCACCGCAAAGCACAGCAGGCCGAGGAAGGTTTCACGGCTGTAGCCCAAGGTGGAAACGCCGTAGCTCAACGAAAACGCCGTGGTGATGTAGAACAGCGCATAGCACACCACCATCGACGCGGCGCCCAGCAGTACCGGCAGCCAATGCTGGCTGAACAGTTCCACCAGCGGCACTTTCACGGGTTTTTCCTTGGCCACTGCATTGGCGAATACCGGCGTCTCATGCAGTTTGAGGCGCGCATACAGGCCCACCATCACCAGCGCGGCGCTGAGGATGAACGGAATGCGCCAGCCCCAGCTGCGAAATTGCTCGTCATTCAGGCTCATGGCCAAAATCAGGAACAAACCGTTGGCCGCCAGGAAGCCTATCGACGGGCCCAGTTGGGGAAACATGCCGAACCAGGCGCGCTTGCCCTTGGGGGCATTCTCGGTCGCCAGCAAGGCCGCGCCGCCCCATTCTCCACCCAGGCCGAGGCCTTGGCCGAAGCGCAGAACACACAAGAGAATCGGGGCCCAGGCGCCGATGCTGTCGTAGCCCGGCAACAAGCCGATCAAGGTGGTGCACACCCCCATCAGCAGCAGCGAAGCCACAAGGGTTGATTTACGGCCGATGCGGTCGCCGAAGTGACCGAACAACGCCGACCCCAGTGGCCGGGCGATAAAGGCGATGCCGAAGGTCAGAAACGACGCCAGCATCTGTGCGGTGCCGGAGGTTTGTGGGAAAAACACCGGGCCGATCACCAGAGCGGCAGCCGTGGCGTAGATGTAGAAATCGTAGAACTCAATGGCGGTGCCGACGATGCTCGCGGTGGCGACGCGGGCGGTCGAGTTGGCAGGTGCGGCGCTCGCGGCCTCTTGGTAGGTGGTGCTCATAACGTTATCCCTGACGGTTATTGCGCGTTTGGACGCGGATTATTATTGGTCGAACACCCATGGATCAGGGCTATGCGCGGAGCGGCTCGGGATGGGAGCAAACGCCGGTCGGACATGGTAAGGCGGTGCCAGGACACGCTGAGTGCGGGTAGCACGCGGTCGGGCGGGGCTTGGGTAAGCCGCAGGGATTATAGGAAGGGGGCTAAGGATCCAACAAGGGGCTGGTGAGGATCTATGGCCTGGAACTGGATCAATGTGGGAGCTGGCTTGCCTGCGATAGCATCCCCTCGGTTCAACTGAAGGACCGAGTCGCCTGCATCGCAGGCAAGCCAGCTCCCACATTGACCGGGTTGAGCCTGCTGAGGTCAGGCGGCCACTGGCACGTGGCTGGTATGCCAGATCAATACTTTGCTCACCCGGTTGTCCTCGGTCTCGAGGATTTCCAGGCGATAGCGGCCGACTTTCAGGCACACCGCGCAATCGGGGATGGTTTCCAGCGCTTCGGTCACCAGGCCGTTGAGGGTCTTGGGACCGTCGCTGGGCAGGTGCCAGCCCAGGCTTTTGTTCAGTTCGCGGATCGAAGCGGCGCCGTCGATGATGTAGCGGCCATCGGGCTGGGCTTCGATATGCGGGTTATCCACCGCCTGATCGCTTTCGAATTCGCCGACGATCTCTTCCAGAATATCTTCCAGGGTGACGATGCCCAGCACTTCACCGTACTCGTCCACCACCATGCCCAGGCGCCGCTGTTGTTTGTGGAAGTTCAGCAGTTGCAGCTGCAACGGCGTGCTTTCCGGCACGAAGTAAGGCTCGTGGCAGGCGGCGAGCAGGGCCTCTTTGGTCAGGCTGGCGTCAGGCAGCAGGTGTTGGACCTGCCGGGTGTTGAGCACGGCCTGCACCTGGTTGATGTCGCTGTGGAACACCGGCAGGCGTGTGCGCGGCGAGGTGCGCAACTGTTCGATGATGTTTTCTATTGGCTCATCGAGGTTGATGCCGTCCACTTCACTGCGCGGCACCAGGATGTCGTTGACCGTGATGTTGTCCAGGGCATGGATACCGGGCAGGCCGGGAGTGCGGTCGGCGTCGGTATCGGGCTCTGGGTTGTCATCATGGTCGGGCAGGGGCTCGTCGCTGTTTTTCGCCACGCCGGATTTGCGTGCAAACGGGCGCAATAACAGCAGGCTGATGCTATTGAGCAGCCAGGCCAGGGGGTAGAGGATTTTCAGCGGCACGCCCAGCAATGTATTGCCAAAGCCCAGCACTGCCTGAGGGTGACGGGTGGCCAGGGCGCGGGGCAGGTAGTCGGCCAGCACCAGCAGCGCTGCGCAGGAAATCAGCCAGCCTAGCCAGGGCCCGTTCTCTGCCCAGGCATAGATTGCCAGCAGGGTGCAAAGAATCACCACGGCGGCGCGACACAGGCTGTTGCACAGGATCAGGCTATGGCGCGGGAAGCTCAGGCGGGCGGCCGCCTTGTCGCCCTGGCGGGTGCCAGGGCGCAGGGCCAGCAGGTGTTGTTGCGCAGCTTCTATGGCAGTAAACAGCGCCGCCCACAAGATCAGCAGGGCAATTACGGCGAGCATCGGCCCTAAGGGCAAGTTGTCCATGATCACTGCCCGTCAGATATGCAGGATGTATTCGCGAACCAGCTTGCTGCCGAAATAGGCCAGCATCAACAGGCAGAAACCGGCCAGGGTCCAGCGGATGGCCTTGTGCCCGCGCCAGCCGAGGCGGTTGCGCCCCCACAGCAGCACGCTGAACACGACCCACGCCAGGCACGCCAGCAAGGTTTTATGGACCAGGTGCTGGGCAAACAGGTTTTCGACGAACAGCCAGCCGGAGATCAGCGACAGTGACAGCAGGGTCCAGCCGGCCCACAGGAACCCGAACAGCAGGCTTTCCATGGTTTGCAGGGGCGGGAAGTTCTTGATCAGCCCCGACGGGTGCTTGTGCTTGAGCTGGTGATCCTGCAGCAGCAGGAGCAGGGCCTGGAACACCGCGATGGTGAACATGCCGTAGGCGAGGATGGACAGCAGGATGTGAGCGAGGATGCCCGGCTCCTCGTCGATCACCTGTACGGTGCCAGTAGGGGTGAATTGCGCCAGCAGCACCGTGAGCATTCCCAGGGGGAATAGCAGCACCAGCAGGTTCTCCACCGGAATCCGGTAGCAGGCCAACAGCGTCAGCGCGATGACGGCCGCGGCGATCAGGCTGGCGGCGCTGAAAAAGTCCAGGCCCAGGCCGACCGGGGTCATCAGGTGGGTGAACAGGCTGGCGGCATGGGCTAGCAGGGCCAGCACGCCAAGGCCGACGAGCAGACGTTTGTCCGCTTTGGCGCCTTGGGCCAGACGAGTGCCCTGATAGAGGGTCGCAGCGGCATACAAAATGGCGGCGGCGAGGCTGGGTAGCAAACTGGGTGACAAGGGGAGCATAAATCCTGGTAGGCAAGCCCGAAAGGCGTTGAGTTTGGCACACACCTGCGTTGCACGAAAGACTCCCGGGCCAGACAGCGGGTGTGCATGGGCGCAGTCTTCGCTATAATCCGCGACCTGCCCACGCCGCAGGCTCGGCGAACGCTGTTTTTAATAGCGATTTCCCCCAGCCTGGGCCGCCATTACCTCGGTCTACCTGCATTTCGATGAGTAGGGCCTGAAAGGATCGCGCATGTTTGAAAACTTGACTGACCGTCTCTCGCAGACGCTGCGCCACGTTACCGGCAAGGCCAAGCTGACCGAGGACAATATTAAAGACACCCTGCGTGAAGTGCGCATGGCGTTGCTGGAAGCCGACGTGGCTTTGCCGGTGGTGAAGGACTTCGTCAACTCGGTCAAGGAGCGTGCGGTCGGCACCGAAGTGTCCCGCAGCCTGACCCCGGGCCAGGCCTTTGTGAAGATCGTCCAGGCCGAGCTCGAAAGCCTGATGGGCGCGGCCAACGAAGACCTGAACCTCAGCGCCGTGCCGCCAGCCGTCGTGCTGATGGCGGGTCTGCAAGGTGCGGGTAAAACCACCACCGCCGGCAAACTGGCGCGCTTCCTTAAAGAGCGCAAGAAGAAATCCGTGATGGTGGTATCGGCCGACGTGTACCGTCCGGCGGCCATCAAGCAGTTGGAAATGCTCGCGGGCGAAGTGGGCGTGACCTTCTTCCCGTCCGACTTGAGCCAGAAGCCGGTCGACATTGCCAACGCGGCTATTAAAGAAGCCAAGCTCAAGTTCATCGACGTGGTCATCGTCGATACCGCCGGTCGCCTGCACATCGACGAAGAGATGATGGGCGAGATCAAGGCGCTGCATGCCGCGATCAACCCGGTCGAGACCCTGTTCGTGGTCGACGCCATGACCGGCCAGGATGCGGCCAATACCGCCAAGGCCTTTGGTGACGCACTCCCGCTGACCGGCGTGATCCTCACCAAGGTCGACGGCGACGCCCGTGGCGGTGCCGCGCTGTCGGTACGTGCCATTACTGGCAAGCCGATCAAGTTCATCGGTATGGGCGAGAAGAGCGAAGCGCTCGAGCCGTTCCACCCTGAGCGTATCGCCTCGCGCATCCTCGGCATGGGTGATGTGCTCAGCCTGATCGAGCAGGCCGAAGCCACGCTCGACAAGGACAAGGCCGACAAACTGGCCAAGAAGCTGAAGAAGGGCAAGGGCTTCGATCTCGAAGACTTCCGCGACCAGCTGCAACAGATGAAGAACATGGGCGGCCTCGGCGGCCTGATGGACAAGCTGCCCAACATCGGCGGTGTGAACCTGGCGCAAATGGGCAACGCCCAGGGCGCGGCAGAGAAACAGTTCAAGCAGATGGAAGCCATCATCAACTCCATGACCCCGGCCGAGCGCCGCGACCCTGAGCTGATCAGCGGTTCGCGCAAACGCCGGATCGCCATGGGTTCCGGCACCCAGGTGCAGGACATCGGTCGCTTGATCAAGCAGCACAAGCAGATGCAGAAGATGATGAAGAAATTCTCCGCCAAGGGCGGTATGGCCAAGATGATGCGCGGCATGGGCGGTATGTTGCCCGGCGGCGGCATGCCTAAAATGTAAAGTATTCGAGCGCAAGCCTTGCTTGCGCTCCGCCCCACAGGGATGTGGGATCTCCAGCAAACCCGCCGTTGGCGGGCGCTGACTCGCCGTTTTAACCGACGGCTCTATAGCAGATCTGAATGGCACGCTGATAGGCGCCAGAAAAAGACATTTGCAAAAGTCCGGATATTCCTTAGAATA
Organism: Pseudomonas sp. FSL W5-0203; assembly: GCF_001896155.1. NCBI lineage: Bacteria > Pseudomonadati > Pseudomonadota > Gammaproteobacteria > Pseudomonadales > Pseudomonadaceae > Pseudomonas > Pseudomonas sp. FSL W5-0203. The sequence continues at coordinate 23,907 of NZ_MPOR01000045.1, read as the reverse complement.
TGCGGCCTTTCGGGCACCTATGCCCGCTGTGCATTTAGATTTGCAGCACCGACTACAGGAACGATGTTCACATGCTAACAATCCGTCTTGCCCTTGGCGGCTCCAAAAAGCGCCCGTTTTACCACTTGACCGTAACCGACAGCCGCAACCCGCGTGACGGTTCGCACAAGGAACAGGTTGGTTTCTTCAACCCTGTTGCTCGTGGTCAAGAAGTTCGTCTGTCCGTGAACCAAGAGCGCGTAGCCTACTGGCTGAGCGTTGGCGCACAGCCATCCGAGCGCGTTGCAAAACTGTTGAAGGACTCGGCTAAGGCCGCAGCCTGAGCAATATGAACGCGACGCCAGCTGTTGCTGATGATTTGATCGTTATCGGCAAGATTTACTCTGTTCATGGCGTTCGCGGCGAAGTGAAGGTGTATTCCTTTACTGATCCGACTGAAAACCTGTTGCAGTACAAAACCTGGACGCTCAAGCGCGAAGGGAGTGTGAAGCAGGTTGAGCTGGTCAGTGGACGCGGGAGCGACAAGTTCCTGGTCGCAAAGCTCAAGGGTCTTGATGATCGTGAAGAAGCTCGTCTTCTGGCCGGTTATGAGATCTGCGTGCCGCGCAACCTGTTCCCTGAATTGACCGACGGCGAGTACTACTGGTACCAGCTCGAAGGTCTGAAGGTTATTGATCAACTCGGGCAATTGCTGGGGAAAATCGATCATCTTCTGGAAACCGGCGCCAATGATGTAATGGTGGTCAAGCCTTGCGCTGGCAGCCTGGATGACCGTGAACGCCTGTTGCCCTATACCGAGCAATGCGTGTTGGCCGTCGACCTGGCAGCGGGCGAGATGAAGGTGGAATGGGACGCGGACTTCTAAGCGTGGCTAATTTGCGCATTGAAGTGATCAGTTTGTTTCCCGAGATGTTTTCCGCCATCAGCGAGTACGGCATCACCAGTCGGGCGGTGAAACAGGGGCTGTTGCAGCTCACCTGTTGGAACCCGCGAGACTACACGACGGATCGACATCACACTGTGGACGATCGCCCATTTGGCGGTGGCCCGGGCATGGTGATGAAGATCAAGCCCCTGGAAGATGCATTGGTTCAGGCCAAGGCAGCCGCCGGGGAGAAGGCGAAGGTAATTTACCTGTCCCCTCAAGGCCGTCAGCTGAAACAGGCGGCGGTACGCGAACTGGCGAATGAGGAAAGTTTGATCCTGATTGCCGGTCGCTATGAAGGCATTGACGAGCGTTTTATTGAAGCTCATGTCGATGAAGAGTGGTCGATTGGGGACTATGTCCTGTCTGGCGGCGAGCTGCCGGCGATGGTCCTGATAGATGCGGTTACACGACTGCTGCCCGGAGCTTTAGGGCATGCGGACTCCGCGGAGGAAGATTCCTTCACGGATGGTTTGCTGGATTGCCCGCACTACACCCGTCCGGAGGTGTATGTGGATCAGCGTGTTCCCGACGTATTGCTAAGTGGCAATCACGCACACATCCGGCGTTGGCGTTTACAGCAGTCCCTTGGTCGGACCTATGAACGACGCGCCGATCTTCTGGAAAGCCGCTCGCTTTCTGGAGAAGAGAAGAAGCTGCTCGAGGAATACATCCTCGCGCGGGACGATAGTTAACAACGTATCGATGGTAGGTCCATTGACTTACCTTAGGAGCACAGCATGACTAACAAAATCATCCTTGCACTCGAAGCAGAGCAGATGACCAAAGAGATCCCTACCTTTGCCCCGGGCGACACCATTGTCGTTCAGGTGAAAGTGAAGGAAGGCGACCGTTCGCGTCTGCAAGCGTTCGAAGGCGTGGTAATCGCCAAGCGTAACCGTGGTGTGAACAGTGCTTTCACTGTTCGTAAAATCTCCAACGGTGTTGGCGTAGAGCGTACTTTCCAGACCTACAGCCCGCAAATCGACAGCATGGCCGTCAAGCGTCGCGGTGACGTACGTAAAGCCAAGCTGTACTACCTGCGTGACCTGTCCGGTAAAGCAGCTCGCATCAAGGAAAAACTGGCTTAAGTCCAGCTTCCCGATGCAGAAAAAAGCAGCCTACGGGCTGCTTTTTTGTGCCTGAAATTTGCCTATCTGCCGGTATTGACCCATGACCACCCGCCTCGAAGAAATCCAGCGCCGCACCGACCTGTCCGTCACCCACGTGACCAAGGCCGTGTTCCCGCCCACCACCAACCATCACAACACCCTGTTCGGCGGCACTGCCCTGGCCTGGATGGACGAAGTGTCGTTCATCACCGCCACGCGTTTCTGTCGCTTACCTTTGGTGACGGTCTCCACCGACCGTATCGACTTCAACCATGCGATCCCGGCTGGCTCTATCGTTGAGCTGATCGGTCGGGTGATCAAGGTCGGCAACACCAGCCTCAAGGTCGAGGTTGAAGTGTTCGTCGAGAGCATGAGCGCTGATGGCCGTGAAAAGGCGATCCAGGGCGTATTCAGCTTTGTCGCGATTGACGCAGATAAACGCCCTGTCCCAGTACTGCCTGGCTTTGTTGACTGATTACTCGGCGGTGCTGGCCTGCGGTTGAATGACCGCCAGCAAGGTCCAGCCCGCTCCGGGCTTCAAATTGCTCTCGGGCGAGACCACGTGCACCCAGCCGCTGGTGTCCCTGGCAAACAGCAAGGTGGCGCGCTCGCCGTGCAACGCCTGGTACTGCTCCCAGCCAAAGCCGTCGGTGAGGCTGGTGCTGTACAACTCGGCGCCTTGGCCCAGCAGGCTGGCCAATTTGGTGTAGCTCAAGGGTTGGCTGCCCAGCAAGTGTCCGCGGTGTTCATGACTAGCCTTGTGCTTGTCGGTGCGACGGTTTTCCTGGCTGCTGGCCAGGGCGAACAGGCGATGGCCGAAGTCATGGCGAAAACGCATGGTGGCCAAGGCATTCAGTTCGCCAGAAGGCGAGAGGGCGAGCAGGTGCCCCAGGCCGACCAGGTCCAGATGGGATTCGGCATGCTGGGAGGCCGGGTTGCCGAAGTACGTAGGCAAGCCTTCCATACGACTGGCGCGGATGTTTTCCCAGCTGGAATCCGTTAGCAACACGCGGCTGCCCAATTGCTGCAACGCCTTGCCGAGTGCTCGCGCCGGGCCGTTCGCACCCACGATCAAAAAGCCGCTAGGCGCCGGCTCAGCGACTTTGAGCAGGCGGGCCAAGGGGCGTGCCGTGGCGCTTTGCAGCACCACGGTGCCGATGATCACCGCGAAGGTCAGCGGCACCAGCAACAACGCGCCTTCGTGGCCAGCCTCATCCAGGCGGATCGCAAAGATCGCTGACACCGCCGCCGCCACAATGCCCCGTGGGGCGATCCAGGCCAGCAGTGCGCGCTCGCGCCAGTTCAACCCCGAGCCAAAGGTCGAAAGCGCCACGTTCAACGGGCGTGCAATGAATTGGATGATCAACAGCAGGATCAACACGAACGGCCCCAGGGCGATCATGGCGTTCAGGTCCAGGCGTGCCGCCAGCAGGATAAACAGCCCGGAAATCAGCAACACGCTGAGGTTTTCCTTGAAGTGCAGGATGTGCCGTACATCCACGCCTTTCATGTTCGCCATCCACATGCCCATCAGCGTGACCGCCAGCAGGCCGGACTCATGCATCACCTGGTTGGAAGCGATGAAGATACCCAGCACGCCCGCCAGTGTCGCCAGGTTATGCAGGTATTCCGGCAACCACTGGCGGCGCATGATCTGCCCCAGTACCCAGCCACCGGCGATGCCGAACAGGCTGCCGCAGAGGATGACGCCGCCGAAGGTCAGCAGGCTGTGGCTCAAACCATCGCCCGACGCACTGGCGATGATAAAGCTATACACCACTACCGCCAGCAGTGCGCCAATCGGGTCGATGACGATGCCTTCCCAGCGCAGGATATTGGCGATGGACGCTTTGGGGCGCACCACACGCAACATGGGCACGATCACGGTTGGGCCGGTGACCAGTGTCAGGGTGCCGAACAGCAGTGCCAGCATCCAGTCGAAACCCAGTAGCCAGTGGGTGGCCAGGGTGATCACCGCCCAGGTCGAGAGTGCGCCGACGGTGACCAGCCGGTGGACGACGCTGCCGATTTCCTTCCATTCCGACAGGTGCAGGGTCAGGCTGCCCTCAAACAGGATCAGCGCCACTGCCAACGACACCAATGGCATCAACAGAGGGCCGAACATTTCCTGCGGGTCGAGCCATCCGAGTATCGGCCCTGCCAGAATCCCGCTCAGCAGAAGAAACAGAATCGCCGGCAGTTTCAGGCGCCAGGCCAGCCACTGGCAGCCGAGTGCGGCCACGCCAATACCGCCAAAAGCCAACAAAATCTGTTGTTCGTTCATTAAAGCTTCCTGTTCCTTGAATTAGCGGGCTATGAAAGACTAATGGCTCTTGCCACAGTTCACTAAATAATTCGCGTATTGCCTTGTGCTGCGTTGCTTGAGTGCCCATGCCTGCCATTGACCATCCCCTGATCGACCGCTTCCTCGACGCCCTCTGGTTGGAAAAAGGCCTGTCGGACAACACACGCCAGGCCTACCGCAGTGACCTGGCGCTGTTTAACGGCTGGCTGCAGGAGAAAAAACTTGAGCTGAAAAATGCCGGGCGCGAGCTGATCCTCGATCACCTGGCCTGGCGCCTGGAGCAGAACTACAAACCGCGCTCCACTGCGCGATTCCTCTCCGGCGTGCGTGGCTTTTATCGCTACCTGCTGCGGGAAAAACTCATTGCCGTCGACCCGACCCTACAAATCGACATGCCGCAACTCGGCAGGCCGTTGCCAAAATCCTTGTCGGAAGCCGACGTCGATGCCCTGCTCGCGGCCCCAGACCTGAGCGAGGCCATCGGCCAGCGCGACCGCGCGATGCTTGAGGTGCTGTATGCCTGCGGCCTGCGCGTCACCGAACTGATCAGCCTGACGCTGGAGCAGGTCAACCTGCGCCAGGGCGTGTTGCGCGTGATGGGCAAGGGCAGCAAGGAGCGGCTGGTGCCGATGGGCGAGGAGGCGATTGTGTGGGTCGAGCGCTACATGCGCGATGCGCGCCACGAACTGCTCGGTGGGCGCCCCAGCGACGTGCTGTTCCCCAGCCAGCGCGGCGAGCAGATGACCCGCCAGACCTTCTGGCACCGCATCAAGCACCAGGCCAAAGTGGCCGGGATCGGCAAGGCGCTGTCACCCCACACCTTGCGCCATGCCTTCGCCACCCACTTGCTCAACCACGGCGCGGATTTGCGCGTGGTACAGATGCTGCTCGGCCACAGCGACTTATCCACAACCCAGATCTACACCCATGTGGCGCGCGCACGTTTGCAGGATATGCACGCCAAGCATCACCCGCGCGGATAAAACCGTCAGAAATGGCCCATTTTACCTGTCGCGGTCTGCCCTCCCGCCCAACTGTGGTAGGCTTTGCCGGTTCGCAAAGGGGACGGCATCCATTGTGGTCCAGATCAGTATTCTGCTCCCGTCCCTGCCTCTGCCTTCAGGAGTTCCCATGCGCTTGACCCAGATTATTGCCGCCGCAGCCATTGCGTTGGTTTCCACCTTTGCGGTCGCCGATGATGCGGCCGAGCAGACCATTCGCAAGAGCCTGGCCAACCTGGCGCTCGATACCCCGATCGAAAGCATCAGCGCCAGCCCCATGGCCGGCCTGTATGAAGTCAAGCTCAAGGGCAGCCGTGTGCTGTACGCCAGCGCCGATGGCCAGTACATCGTCCAGGGCTACCTGTTCCAGCTCAAGGACGGCAAGCCGGTCAACCTGACCGAGAAGGCCGAGCGCCTGGGTGTGTCCAAGCTGATCAACGGTATCCCGGTGGCTGAAACCGTGGTGTACCCGGCCATCGGCGAGACCAAGACCCACATCACCGTGTTCACCGACACCACCTGCCCGTACTGCCACAAGCTGCACGCCGAAATTCCGGCGTTGAACAAGCTGGGCGTGGAAGTGCGCTACGTCGCGTTCCCGCGCCAGGGCCTGGGTTCGCCGGGTGACGAGCAGTTGCAAGCCGTATGGTGTTCGGCCGACAAAAAGGCGGCCATGGACAAGATGGTCGACGGCAAGGAAATCAAATCGGCCAAATGCGCCAACCCGGTTTCCAAGCAGTTCGCCCTGGGCCAGTCCATTGGTGTGAACGGTACACCGGCCATCGTTTTGGCCGACGGCCAGGTGATTCCGGGCTACCAGCCGGCGCCGCAAGTTGCCAAACTGGCACTGGGTGCCAAGTAAGCATTTATCGTTGAGCCTTTGACGATCATGGCCCGCCGAACCGTCGGCGAGTCATTAATTGAGAGCCGCAGTTGTGCGGCTGTTTTCACGGCCGACCTAGCGTCGGCCGTTTCATGGGGAGTTCTTCAGTGAAACCGGTCAAAGTAGGCATCTGTGGGTTAGGGACCGTCGGTGGCGGTACCTTCAACGTACTTCAGCGTAACGCTGAAGAAATTTCCCGCCGCGCAGGTCGCGGGATTGAAGTGGCGCAGATTGCCACGCGTTCGCCAAAGCCTCAGTTCGAAACGACCGGTATTGCGATTACCAACGATGTGTTCGCCGTGGCCACCAACCCTGAGATCGATATCGTCATCGAACTGGTTGGCGGCTACACCGTGGCCCGCGAGTTGGTGCTCAAGGCCATTGAGCACGGCAAGCACGTGGTCACCGCCAACAAGGCGCTGATCGCCGTGCACGGCAACGAGATCTTCGCCAAGGCCCGCGAGAAAGGCGTGATCGTGGCGTTCGAAGCCGCGGTGGCCGGTGGTATCCCAGTGATCAAGGCAATCCGCGAAGGCCTGTCCGCCAACCGCATCAACTGGGTGGCCGGCATCATCAACGGCACCGGTAACTTCATCCTCACCGAAATGCGCGAGAAGGGCCGTACCTTCGAAGACGTGCTGGCCGAAGCCCAGGCCCTGGGTTACGCCGAAGCCGACCCGACCTTCGACGTGGAAGGCATCGACGCGGCCCACAAGCTGACCATCCTGGCGTCCATCGCTTTTGGTATCCCGCTGCAATTCGACAAGGCCTACACCGAAGGCATCACCAAGCTGACCACCGCCGACGTGAACTACGCCGAAGCCCTGGGCTACCGCATCAAGCACCTGGGCGTAGCGCGCAGCACCCCGGCCGGTATCGAATTGCGGGTGCACCCGACGCTGATCCCGGCCGACCGCCTGATCGCCAACGTCAATGGCGTGATGAACGCGGTGATGGTCAACGGTGACGCCGCCGGTTCCACCCTGTTCTACGGCGCCGGTGCCGGCATGGAGCCGACCGCTTCGTCAGTGATCGCCGACCTGGTGGACGTGGTTCGCGCCATGACCAGCGACCCGGAAAACCGTGTGCCGCACCTGGCCTTCCAGCCGGACTCGCTGTCGGCCCACCCGATCCTGCCGATCGAAGCCTGCGAAAGTGCCTACTACCTGCGCATCCAGGCCCAGGACCATCCAGGCGTGCTGGCCCAAGTGGCCAGCATCCTGTCGGAGCGCGGTATCAACATCGAGTCGATCATGCAGAAGGAAGTCGAGGAACACAACGGCCAGGTGCCGATGATCTTGCTGACCCACCGCGTGCTCGAACAGCACATCAACGATGCCATCCATGCCCTGGAAGCCTTACAAGGCGTGGTCGGCCCGGTGGTGCGGATTCGCGTCGAACACTTGAACTAACCGATTTGTTCCAGGGACCCCGTCCATTCGGCGGCCCCTGTTCGAGAATGTTTTAGAGGAGCCAGTCATGCGTTACATCAGCACCCGCGGCCAGGCACCGGCCCTGAATTTCGAAGACGTTCTGCTGGCAGGCCTTGCCACCGACGGCGGCCTGTATGTGCCGGAAAACCTGCCACGCTTCACCCAGGAAGAAATCGCCTCCTGGGCCGGCCTGCCGTATCACGAGCTGGCTTTCCGAGTGATGCGCCCGTTCGTCACCGGCAGCATTCCGGATGCGGATTTTAAAAAGATCCTGGAAGAGACGTACGGCGTGTTTGCCCATAGCGCCATCGCACCTCTGCGCCAGTTGAACGGCAACGAGTGGGTACTGGAGCTGTTCCACGGCCCGACCCTGGCATTCAAGGACTTCGCCCTGCAACTGCTCGGTCGCCTGCTCGACTACGTGCTGGAAAAGCGCGGCGAGCGCGTGGTAATCATCGGCGCCACCTCCGGCGACACCGGCTCGGCGGCCATCGAAGGGTGCAAGCACTGCGAAAACGTCGATATCTTCATCCTGCACCCGCACAAGCGCGTGTCGGAGGTGCAACGTCGGCAGATGACCACCATCTTCGGTGAGAACATTCACAACATCGCCATCGAAGGCAACTTCGACGACTGCCAGGAAATGGTCAAGAACAGCTTCGCTGACCAGAGCTTCCTCAAGGGCACGCGTCTGGTGGCGGTGAACTCGATCAACTGGGCGCGGATCATGGCCCAGATCGTCTACTACTTCCATGCATCGCTGCAGTTGGGCGGCCCGGCGCGTTCGGTGTCGTTCTCGGTGCCGACCGGCAACTTCGGCGACATCTTCGCCGGTTACCTGGCACGCAACATGGGCCTGCCGATCAACCAGTTGATCGTCGCCACCAACCGCAACGACATCCTGCATCGCTTCATGAGCGGCAACCAGTATGTGAAGGAAACCCTGCACGCCACGCTGTCGCCGTCCATGGACATCATGGTCTCGTCGAACTTCGAACGCTTGCTGTTCGACATGCACGGTCGCAACGGCGCAGCCCTGGCCGAGTTGATGAACAGCTTCAAGCAAGGTGGCGGTTTCAGCGTCGAGCAAGAGCGCTGGACCGAAACCCGCAAGCTGTTCGATTCCCTGGCCGTGGACGATGCGCAGACCTGCGAAACCATCGCGCAGGTCTATGCCGAAACCGGCGAAGTGCTCGACCCGCACACGGCTATCGGCGTGAAAGCCGCCCGCGAATGCCGCCGCAGCCTGGATATTCCAATGGTGATCCTCGGTACCGCGCACCCGGTCAAGTTCCCGGAAGCGGTCGAGAAAGCCGGCATTGGCAAGGCCCTGGAGTTGCCGGAGCATTTGACCGACCTGTTCGAGCGCGAAGAGCGCTGCACCGTATTGGCCAATGACCTGAAGACAGTGCAGGCGTTTGTCAGCCAGCATGGCAATCGGGGCAAACCGCTCTAATCAAGAATGGGGTAGCGGGTTTGTGTGGGAGCTGGCTTGCCTGCGATGCAGGCGCCTCGGTACGACTGAATACCCAGGCGTCTGCATCGCGGGCAAGCCCGGCTCCCACATTCAGCTAACTCACCCGCTGACCCTGAGGCGGATATCAGGCTGCTACAGGTATGCATTCAGCTTTTTGCAGTCGGCCAAGCCCGTCCTCGTGACGGGCTTTTTCATTCTGGCGAGCCATACTTGCCCAGTCGCCCAATCAAGGAAACCCAACCGGTGCAGGTGTTGATCCAATGGACGTTGAAGCTGGTGTGCCTGTTGTGGTTCATCCAGGTGCCCATGAGCCTGGCCGCCGTCAGCCTGCCGTTCAAACTGGTGCCGGCGTTTATCCCGCTTGAACCTATGCCGCTGGCGCCAACGGAGCAGCAGTGGTTGGCGGCGCATCGGACACTCAAAGTGGGCATCTCGATAGATGACTACCAGCCGATCGATATCACCCGCGACCGCAATCGCTACCAGGGCATCAGCGCCGATTATTTGAGCCTGGTTGGCGCGCGGCTGGGTGTGCCCATGCAAGTGCTGGGCTTCTCCGAGCGCGCCCAGGCGGTCGAAGCGCTGCGCAACGGCACCATCGACATTCTCACCAGTGCCAATGGTTACGAGCGTGACGTACCTGGCCTGCAATTCACCCCGGACTACATGCCCGACCGCTCGGTGGTGGTGCTACGTCGCGACGATACCCAAGGCGACGATCTGGCCGGCAAGAAGCTGGTGTTGCTCGACGGCTACGCCAACGTGCAGAAGGTGCACGCGGCGTATCCCGACAGCCACATCATGCTCGCCCCCAACCTCTACAGCGGCCTCGAAGCCTTGAAGCAAGGTGACGTCGATGCGTTTATCGGCAACGAAGTGATTGTGCGCGCCTATAAATCGCTGCGGCCTTACCTGGGGTTGCAGATCAAGGAGCAGAGCCGGCTGGCGCCCATCGGTTTTGCCTTCGCCACCCGCCAGGCAGATCCGTTGTTGGGGGCCATGATGAACCGCGCGCTGGCAAGCCTCGACGAGTCGGTGCAGCGTGAAATCCTCGCGCGTTGGACCACCGGGCTCGGCGTCGGTATCAGTGGTGAGCGCATTGCGTTGTCGGCGTCGGAACAGGCCTGGGTGCGTGAGCATCCCCATGTCGTGGTGGTGGCCCAGCAGATGTCTCCGTACATATTCAAGGATAAGGATGGCCACTGGGTTGGCTTGAATGTGGATTTGTTGCATCGCATCACGCGCATGACCGGTTTGCAATTTATCTTTGAAGAGGTGCACTCCACCGCGCAAACCCTGGAATGGCTGGAAACAGGCAGGGCGCAGATGAACACGACCCTGGCCGTTAACCGCGAGCGCAGCACAGTGCTCAACTTCAGCCATGGGTATGGTGGGTCCGGCTGGGTGTTTGTCGAGCGTGCCGATGCCGCGCCGCTCACCGGCTTGAAGCAGTTGGACGGCAAGGTGCTTGCGCTGCCGGCACGTCATGTATTGGAAAATGATATTCGCCATGCGCATCCGAACATCACGTTGCGCCTGGTGGACAATTACAACCAGGCCCGTGAGCTGGTACGACGGGGCGAGGCGGCCGCTACCATTCAAACTGAAGTGGAAGTGCAGAGTTACCCGGAAGATGGCCTGCGTATCGGACGCAGTGTCGATGGCAAGTGGTCGTCCAACTGCCTGTCGGTGCGCAAGGACCAGCCTGAGCTGCTGAGCATTCTGAACAAGGCCCTGGAGGCGCTGCCGGTGGCTGAGTTGAGTGCCTTGCGCTTGCGTTGGATCGGTGCCGTGGCGATTCCGCTGCCGGCCTGGCAACGCGTACCGCCATGGGCCTATTGGACGGTGGCCACGGCGCTGCTGTTTGTGTTGGTGTCGCTGGTGTGGAACAGCCGGCTCAAGCGCCAGATTCGCCAACGGCTGGAGGCCGAGCAACGGCTCAACGACCAGTTGGCGTTCAAGCGCGCACTGCTCGACGGCATGCCCAACCCGCTGTTCGTCCGCGACCTGGACGGGCGCCTGGTGACCTGCAATAAAAGTTATGAACAGCAATTGGCGACCCGGCTGGAGCTGATCCAGGGCCTGACGCTGATGGAGAGCAAGGTCGTGCCCGACGCCACAGCGGCACGCCTGCACGAAGGCCACATGGAGCAATTGGCCACGCAGCAGCCGTTGTTTGTCGACCGGCAATTGGAACTCAACGGCGGCAGTTATCACGTCTACCAGTGGACCGTGCCTTTTTTTGACGCCCAGGGCCGCCTGCAGGGGTTGTTGGGCGGTTGGATCGATATCAACGAACGCAAAGACCTGGAGCGCCAGTTGATGGACGCACGCCAGGCCGCCGACGAAGCGAACTACGCCAAAAGTGCATTTCTCTCGGCCTTGAGCCACGAGATTCGCACCCCCATGACTGCCATCATTGGCTTGCTCGAACTGGAGCAAGAGCGTTGCCTGGCAAGCGGCCAGCCGGTTTCCGAGGCGCTGCAGGTGGCCCATCGTTCGGCGCGCGAGCTGATTGCGCTGATGGGCGACAGCCTGGACTTGGCCAAGATCGAGGCCGGCCACCTGCAACTGGCGCCACAGACCACCGAGTTGAAGCGTTTTTTCGAGGGCATTCAGAGCCTGTTCGAAGCCACAGCGCAAAAGAAGGGCCTGCACCTGACCCTGGCGTTTGATCCGGCTGCTCAGGGTTATTACTGGTTCGACCCGCTGCGGTTACGCCAGGTGATGCACAACCTGTTGGGCAATGCGCTCAAATTTACCGAGCGGGGCGGGGTTCACCTCAGCGTGACTTGCCAACGGGATGAGACCGATACCGAATACCTGCACCTGTGCGTCAAGGACAGTGGCCCGGGCATCAGCGCCGAGCAACAGCCGCGGGTGTTCAAGCCTTTTACTCAGGTGAGCGCCTTGACCGCTGCGCAACACGGTGGCACCGGGCTGGGCCTGAGTATCTGCAAGCAACTGGTGGAATTGATGGGCGGCAGCATTCACCTCGATAGCGTGGTGGGCGAGGGGACGGTGGTGTGCATTGACCTGCGCCTGGACCGGGTCAGCACCGATGATGTGCCGGCAACGCCCACCGCGACGTTGTTACCGACGGGGCGCAGCCTGTCGATACTGGTGGTGGATGATTTGGCGGCCAACCGCCTGGTGCTGGCGCAGCAGTTGCAGTTCCTCGGTCATCAAGTGGTCGCCCTGGAGTCGGCCGAGGCCGCGTTGCAACGCTGGCGTGAGCAGCGTTTTGACGTGTTGGTCACCGATTGCCAGATGCCCGGCATGTCCGGTTATGCCTTGAGTGCGACGATACGGCGCCTCGAAGCCGAGGAGCAACGGCCTCGTAGCGCGCTGGTGGGTTGCACCGCGAACGCCATGAAAGATGAACAACGCCGCTGCGAGGACGCCGGTATGGATGAGCTGCTGGTCAAGCCGGTGACCCTGGAACACTGGACCCAAGTGCTGGCCCGCGTGGCGCCCCAGCGTTCGTTCGATATCCAGGCCCTGCGCACCATGACCCAGGCCGATGGCCCGGTGCTGCAAAGCATGTTGCAGGAACTGGCCAAGAGCCTGGACCACGAACACGAGGTGTTGGCGGGTGCCCTGGCCGAGCGCGACGTGGCACGCTTGAATGCATCGCTGCACCGGCTCAAGGGCATTTGCTCGCTGGTGGACGCACTGCCACTGGCCAAGGCCTGTGTCGCCCTTGAGCAATGCGCCCGTGAACAGCGCGGCGCCGAGCTTGAAGAACCCTGGTTGCGCTTGTCCGAGGTGCTCAAGGCTTTTCGTCGCGACCTGCAACCTTATCTGGATGCGTAACCCAGCCCGTATGCCGATCAGCCAAGCGAACGCAATGCTCAAGGCAACGAAGATCAAATGTGGGAGCTGGCTTGCCGGCGATAGCGGTAGTGCAGTAACAGATGTAGCGACTGACACACCGCCTTCGCAGGCAAGCCAGCTCCCACAGGAGGTCTGCGCTTGACCGACAAGGCTTGCCCCTCCCACATTTAAAGAAGCTTTTAGGACACGTCCTATGGGATACGGCGTAGCGTATGGCTACTGTGCGGGACTTTCTCTGTACCGACACCCTTACCCATGCGATCCCTGAACGTCCTGATCCTCGAAGACAACCCGTTTCAACTGATGGCCCTGCACCAGATGCTCAATGCCAACGGTGTGTTCAATGTGCGGGCCGCGGAAACGGTCGAAATTGCCCGCCAGTCCCTGGACAGCAAAGGCCCGGTGGATATCGCCATCTGCGACCTGTACCTGGAGCAGGGCGATGGCCTGGCGTTGATCCGTGAGTTGGCGGAACGCCGCCTGGCCCAGGTGTTGATCTTGCTCAGCAACGCCGAGCCCGACGTGCTGGAAGGCGTGGCGAACATGGCTCGCCAATTGGGGCTCAAGGTCTTGGCGTGCTTGCCCAAGCCGGCCTCGGCCAAGCTGATCGGGCAAGTATTGAGCGATTGTCAGGAGCACTTGCGTCCAGGGCCAGCGGTGCTGTCCTGGGAGCGCGTCCGTCAACTGCTGAGCTTGAGCGAGCAGGAACAACTGCCGCCCTCGGCGGATGTCAGCCAGGCGACTATCGCAGCCTGTGGCAGGGTCTGGTACCAGCCCATCGTCAGTCAGGCCGGTGTGTTGCAAGGGGTGGAGGCGCTGGCGCGTTGGCAGTTGCAGGACGGTGAGCTATTGCTGCCTGACGAGTTCCTGCCAGTGCTGGAGTTTGCCGGCATGGAAGAGGCGTTTACCTGGCATGTGCTGGAGCAGGCGCTTGCCCTGGCGAACCAGGTGATGGGCGAAAGCGGCCGAGTGCTGCCGGTAGCTGTGAACATTCCCGGGCGTATGCTGGAGCGCGAGCACTTCCCCCAGGTGCTGCAAGGTTTGCTGCAACTTCATGGTGTGCCCGCCCATAGCCTGACCCTGGAGTTGGTGGAAACCTCGACGCTGAAAACCGACAGCGCCCATGTCACTGGGTTGCTGCGCTTGCGCATGTTGGGTTGCCAGTTGTCCATCGGCGACTTCGGCATGGGCGGCACCAGCCTGCAGCATTTGCTGGAACTGCCTTTTACCGAGCTGAAAATTCCCCCGGCGTTTGCCTGTGGGATGGCCAATGATGATCGCAAGGCCGCTGTGGTGGCGGGCGCCATGAGCATGGCGGCGCGCCTGGATGTCGCCGTGGTGGTCACCGGCGTGGAAACCGCCGCCGATTATCACGCCGTGGGCGAACTGGGCGCGGCGTGGCTGCAAGGTTGCTTTATCGCCCGGCCGATGGAGGCCGAGACGCTCAAGCAATGGATCGCGTTCCAGGCTAGGCCAGCCCGTGTTCCTGCACGTAAATAAACAGGGCGGCATCGTTGACCAGCCCCAGCTTGCGCATGGCGCTGACTTTTTGCGCGCTGACGGTCTGCTTGCTGCGGTGCAGGTGCGCGGCGATCTCGCCCACCGTCATGCCACTGGCCAACAGGCGAATCACCTCCAGTTCCCGGGGTGACAGGTGCTCCTGGGAGTGCAGGCGATCAGCGCCGACTTCCCCGGCCAGGCTCAGCGCCTGGCGGATGGTCTGGGCCACATAGGTACGTTGCTGGCGAACCTGCCGGATCGCCTGGGGCAGCTCATCGGCCAGGCTGGCCTTGCTCAGCAAGCCCATCACGCCCAACGCCAGGATGGAATGAAACAACCCGGCATTGTTGAGCATGGTCACCACCACAATGGGCAGGTGCGGATAGTGCCGGCGCAGTTGCTCGATCAAGCGCAACCCGTCGGCTTGGGGCTCGACGGGCATCATGAAGTCGGTCACCACCACATCGCAGGCACAGTGTTGCAACAACGCACTGAGGGCCTGGGGGGAATTGGCCTCGCCGACGATGCTGATGTGCGTGTCACGCTCGAGCACGGCGCGCAGGCCAATCAGGAAAATCGGGTGATCGTCGGCAATCACGATACGCAAGGGCGGTTCAGACGCAGCTCTCAAGGCAGGCTCCCGGGACAATCCAGGGATTCTAGCCTGTGCGCCGTTGTTTTTTCTCTGTCATCTTTTCCGTGCATGCTCGTTTTCCTCAAGCAGTGGATTACACAAAAGGTAGAACTTTCTGCTTTGAGCACGGGTCACTTGAATGTCAGCCTCTTCGTGACATTTTTGTTTTTCGAACCTTTTTCGAATGATTGAGTGGTGATCGAGATGGAAAGTATCAACCTATTGCTCAGCCAAGCACTGAGCCCTTATCAGGTTACGCTGACCTCTGCCGGTATGCGCGACGACTGCCTGGTAACCGTGAAGAACCCCGGTGGCGCCATCGTGGTTGAACGTGAAGTCGATCGTGCGCAATTGAGCGACAAGCGCGCGCTGGTGGATGTGGTGGATTGCCTGCTCCGCGACCTGAAAATCGCCGAAGGGCGCCTGGAACCTTCAGTCATCGCTGCCTTGCGCAACGCCTCCCAAACCCGTGGCGGCGCACTGGCATGAAACATTATTTTTCTTCGGAACCTTCCTACAAGGTGGTCAGTCAGAGTTTGTAACAGCAAGAGCAGGCATTGTGCTCCGGTGTTTGTCGCTTGCTGTGCGGGTCTTTTTGTAGACCACGTTTAACCCCGAGTTGTCTCCCCACTGCTCGGGGTTTCTTTTTGCCTGGGATTTGTCAGATCGCGCCATCCTCGCGCAGGCGAGTGATAGCCGCCGCGTCGTAGCCCAAGGCATTGAGCACCAGGCTGTTGTGTTCACCCAGTTGCGGGCCGACCCATTCGCAGCTGCCCGGTGTGTCCGAGAGCTTGGGCACGATGCCGGGCATCTTGAAGTCCTTGCCGCCCGGCAACTGCGCCTTGAGGAACATTTCCCGGGCCAGGAATTGCGGGTCGCCCAGCATGTCTTCGGCGCTGTAGATGCGGCTGGCGGGCACCTCGGCTTTGTTCAGATGCTCAATCACCTGGTCGAGAGACAGCGAATTGACCCAGCGATCAATCACGCCGTACAGCTCATCGCGGCGAGCGTCACGCCCGTCATTGCTGGCCAGTGCAGGGTCGTCCGCCAAGTCGTCACGGCCGATCACCCGCATGAAGCGCTTGAAGATTGCATCGCCATTGGCGCCGATCTGCACATGCTTGCCGTCTGCGGTGGTGTGGATCGAGGACGGGGTGATACCGGGCATGATGTTGCCGGTGCGCTCACGGATAAACCCGAACACATCGAACTCGGGGATCATGCTTTCCATCATGGCGAAGATGGCCTCATACAGCGCCACATCCACCACCTGGCCCAAGCCGCCGTTGACTTCGCGGTGACGCAGCGCCATCAGCGCGCCGATCACTGCCCACAACGCGGCAATCGAGTCGCCGATGGAAATCCCGGTGCGCACCGGCGGGCGGTCCTCGAAGCCGGTGATATAGCGCAAGCCGCCCATGGACTCGCCCACCGCGCCAAACCCCGGCTGGTCCTTCATCGGCCCCGTCTGGCCGAAGCCCGAGAGGCGTACCATCACCAGCTTGGGGTTGAGGGCGTGCAGGGTTTCCCAGCTCAGGCCGAGTTTCTCCAGCACGCCTGGGCGGAAGTTTTCGATCAGGATGTCGGCGTCGGCCAACAGTTGCTTGAGGATCGCCAGGCCTTCAGGGTGCTTGAGGTTGAGGGTCAGCGACTGCTTGTTGCGCGCCTGCACGAACCACCACAGCGAAGTACCTTCATACAGCTTGCGCCATTTGCGCAGCGGGTCGCCGCCGTCCGGGGATTCGACCTTGATCACCTCGGCGCCGAATTCAGCGCAAATGCGTGAGGCAAACGGGCCGGCGATCAGGGTGCCCAGTTCGATGACTTTCAGGCCGGCAAGTGGTTTGGCATTAAGCGACATGGGGATCCTTACGAGCGCGGGACGATGATGTCCTGCTTTTTAACATAGGCGAGCCGCGCGGATGCAGCGCAGTATTCGTTCAATGCCCTCGCCATCGGTTAGACTGGCCGCCTTTCCTTGTCTTTAGAAGCCCGTTCATGGCCCAGCCGTCCACGACCTACAAATTCGAACTCAACCTCACCGACCTCGACCGCTCGGTGTACGAGAGCGTCAAACAGACCATCGCCCGCCACCCTTCGGAAACCGAAGAGCGCATGACCGTGCGCCTGCTGGCCTACGCCCTCTGGTACAACGAGCAATTGGCGTTCGGGCGTGGCCTGTCGGATGTGGACGAACCGGCCCTGTGGGAAAAGAGCCTGGATGATCGGGTTTTGCACTGGATCGAAGTCGGCCAGCCGGATGCCGACCGCCTGACCTGGTGCTCGCGCCGCACCGAACGCACCAGCCTGCTGGCCTATGGCAGCCTGCGCGTGTGGGAAGGCAAGGTGGTGCCGGTGGCCAACAACCTGAAAAACGTGCACATCGCTGCCGTGCCCCAGGAAGTCTTGGAGACCCTGGCCAAGGACATGCCGCGGGTGATCAAGTGGGACGTGATGATCAGCGAAGGCACGATCTTTGTGACCGATGACCGTGGCCAGCATGAAGTGCAACTGCAATGGCTGGTCGGCGAGCGCGGTTGAAAAGGTGGGAGCTGGCTTGCCTGCGAGGGCATCCACTCGGTGTGTCTGATGTACCGAGTCGTATGCATCGCAGGCAAGCCAGCGCCCACACTTGATCTCTGCTGCGTTCACTTTCTGTGTTTAACCGATGTATTAGAAGAGAAGCTCCCGTCACCCCATGCGTATCGATCCCCGCCCATTGCCCGCCGTCCTGCCTTTTCTCGGTGAACTGCCGCCGCTGTTGACCCGCCTTTACGCCGCACGCGGGGTGCAGTCGGAGGCCGAGCTGGACAAGAGCCTGGCGCGGTTGATTCCCTATCAGCAGCTCAAGGGCATCGATGCGGCGGTGGACTTGCTGGTGACGGCCCTGGAGCAACGCCAGCGCATCCTGATCGTCGGTGACTTCGACGCCGATGGCGCCACGGCGAGTACCGTGGGCACCCTGGGCCTGCGTTTGCTTGGCGCGGCCCATGTCGATTACCTGGTGCCCAACCGCTTCGAATACGGCTACGGCCTGACCCCGGAAATCGTCGCGGTGGCGCTGGAGCGCGAGCCGCAGTTGCTGATCACCGTGGACAACGGTATCTCCAGCGTCGAAGGCGTGGCGGCGGCGAAAGCGGCGGGGTTGCAGGTGCTGGTGACCGACCACCACTTGCCCGGCGATGAACTGCCGGCCGCTGACGCCATCGTCAATCCTAACCAGCCGGGCTGCACATTTCCCAGCAAGGCCCTGGCCGGCGTCGGCGTGATCTTCTATGTATTGATGGCCCTGCGTGCACGGTTGCGCAGCCTGGGTTGGTATGACAACAAGCCCCAGCCGAACATCGGTGAACTGCTTGATCTGGTGGCCCTGGGCAGCGTCGCTGACGTGGTGCCGCTGGACGCCAACAACCGCATCCTCGTGCATCAGGGGCTGGAGCGTATTCGGGCCGGTCGGGCGCGGCCGGGGATCAAGGCGATCCTGGAAGTGGCCAAGCGTGATCATGCGCGTATCACCTCCACCGACCTGGGTTTCATCCTCGGCCCGCGTCTGAACGCGGCCGGACGCCTGGATGACATGAGCCTGGGCATTGAATGCTTGCTTACCACGGACTTCGCCGCCGCACGGGAAATGGCCGCGCAACTGGACGGCATGAACCAGGACCGTAAATCCATCGAGCAAGGCATGCAACGCGAGGCCCTGGCCCAGCTCAAGGACCTGCCGGTGGAGTCGATGCCGTACGGTCTGTGCCTGTTTGACCCGGAGTGGCACCAAGGGGTGATCGGGATCCTCGCGTCACGCATGAAGGAGCGTTATTTCCGCCCGACCATCGCCTTCGCCGATGCCGGTGATGGCCTGCTCAAGGGCTCTGGACGCTCGGTGCAAGGCTTTCATATCCGCGATGCGCTGGCGGTCGTCGCCAGCCAGCACCCCAACCTGATCACCAAGTACGGCGGCCACGCCATGGCGGCGGGGCTGACCTTGCCCGAGGCCAACTTCCCGTTGTTTGCGCAAGCCTTCGATGCCGAAGTGCGTCGGCAATTGCGCGAAGAAGACCTCACCGGCCGCCTGCTTTCAGACGGCACCCTGGCGGTGGAAGAATTTCACCTGGAACTGGCCCGCGCCCTGCGCCATGCCGGCCCGTGGGGGCAGCACTTTCCCGAGCCGTTGTTTCACGGGGTATTCCAGTTGGTGGAGCAGCGGGTGGTGGGCGAGCGGCATTTGAAAGTGGTGCTCAAGAGCGAGTGCGGGTCGGTGAAGCTCGATGGCATCGCCTTTGGTGTGGACCGCGAAGTGTGGCCAAACCCGACGGTGCGTTGGGTGGAATTGGCCTACAAGCTGGATGTGAATGAATTTCGTGGCAATGAGACGGTGCAACTGATGATTGCGCACATCGAACCGCGCTAGTTTTCATCAACACCACGTACCACTGTGGGAGCGGGCTTGCCCGCGATGACGGAGTGTCAGTCAACGCTACTGTGACTGAGCCAGCGCTATCGCGGGCAAGCCCGCTCCCACATTGGGTCTTAGGTTAAGCTGGAGTTATTCGGCTTTGGCCTGATGCTTGACGATAATATCCACCAACCGCTTGGCCAGCGCCGGGTAGTTCTCATCGAAGTGATGCCCGCCCGGCAGCTTCATGGCTTCGCCCACGGCGGTCTTGTCGGTGCAGCCACTCTCGTCGACTTCTTCGGCGCCGTAGATGCACACGACTTTCTCAGGCGGCAGCTTGGCCATTTCCGGGCCGGTGGCGGCTTCTTTGCCGGCGTTGCCCAGCCAGCCTTCCACTTCGATTTCAAAGCTGCCGGTACGGGCGAAGGCCAGCAGGATGATCGCGTCCACCCGTTGCTGTTCGTTCTCTGGCATACGGTTGTAGATGGCCGGCAATACGTCGGCGCCGAACGAGTAACCGGTCAGCACGAAGCGCTTGGTGCCCCACTTTTGCCGGTAGTGTTGCATCAGCTCGGTGAGGTCCTTGGCGCTTTGCTCCGGCGTCTTGTGCTGCCAGTAGTAGCGCAGGGTGTCGATGCCCACCACCGGGTAGCCGATCTTCGCCATCTCGCCCGCCACGTCGCGGTCCAGGTCTCGCCAGCCGCCGTCACCGGAGAGGAATAGGGTCACGGTGTCCTTGGCTTGGCCGGCAGGCACTTCCACCACCGGAATCGCCAGGCCGCCGTTGTCCGAACCGACCAGTTGCTTGCGCAGTTCGTTATTCAGCACCTGTGGGTAATGAATGTCGTAGTCGCTGATGCTGGTAGTAGCGCGCGGTGTGTCACGTACGAAACTGGCGCTTTCATCGTCGGGGTTATCGTTCCACGCCACCAGCCAGCTGCCATGGGCGGCGGTTTTCGGCAGCGGGTCGTTGCAGCCTTCCTGTTTCAGGGCGAAGCCCACGGAGATGGCGTTGGCCTTGTCGTCGTTCTGGGTGGCCAGCCAGCGCCAGGCGAGTGCGGCGCCAGGGCCGATGCCGCTGACCAGGGTTGCCGGGCCTTTGAGCTGGGCCAGGGCGCCTTGCAGGGCTTTTTCCTGCAGTGCGCAGTCATCCTTGGGCAGCACCACCTGAACCAGTTGCGCAGCACCGCCCTGGCTCAGGGCAATCAGTTGGCTGTCGGTCAGGGTTTCGTCGGCCATCACCGCCACGGCCACGCGGGCTTTTGCGTTGCTGGCCGGGGTTACGCGGGTCATTACCGAACCGTCGGCCTGGGGCAAGTGCTCCAGGGTCGGTTGCGGGGCGGGGCGGTTCCAGTACCAGAAGCCACCCGCCGCGATCAGCGCAAGCAGCACCACTAAAGCCAATACATACCGCCAGGAGCGTCGAATCATCAGCGTTTCACCAATCCAGTCAAGCCGCCCGCAATCAGGGCGGCGGTATCGGCCAATGCCACCAGCGGATCCAGTCCTGCGGGCACGGCCATGTAACGGGGTTCCCAGTCGGGCTGGAACTTGTCTTTGAAGCGGCGCAAACCTTGGAAGTTATACAGTTGCTCGCCACGGCGGAACACCATCGAGCCCAGGCGCTGGGTCAGCGGTGCGCCACGGCGCGGTTGCAAGCCCGACAACGGCACCATGCCGAGGCTGAAGCGCGCGTAGTCGTGGCTCTTATAGTGTTGAATCAGGCCCACCATCATGAACTCCATGGTCAACTTGGGCGCGTCCGGGTGGGCACGCATCAGGTCGAGGCTGGCCAGGTCATGATTATAGGTTTCGAGCAGATTGGCGAAGGCCACCGGGCGCCCTTCGAAGCGAATGATCGCGATACGAAAGTGCTTGAGGTAATCATCGCTGAAACGGCCCAGGGAGAAGCCCTTTTCCCGCACATTCTTACCTGTAAGCCAGGCGTCGGAGATGACTTTTAATTCATCCATCGGCGCCTTGCCCGGTTCGCAGATTTCCAGGGACAGGCCGTCCCGGGTGCCACGGTTCCAGGTGTAGCGCAAATCCTTCATTTCCTTGCCCTTGGCTTCCAGGTCAAAGCGTTTCAGGTCGACGCGGGCTTCTTCACCCAGTTTGATCGCGGTGAGGCCGATGTCCATGTAATACGGCAGGTTCTCGGCGCGTACCTGATAGAACACCGGACGGGCGTGGTGGATGTCGCACAGGTCGCGGAACTGCCAGATCATCTCGGCGCGCGGTTGGGTCGGGCCGATCGGGTCGTACAAGGCCACCAGGCTACGCCCGCGACGGGCATACATCAGGAAGGCTTCATCGTTAGGGTGAAACAGCAGCGCCTTGTCGCCGGTGAGCGCCAGGCCGCCGTCGGGTTGGGACGAGGCCATCAGGATCTTGCTGGCGCGCTCCAGTTCTTCCGGGGTCGGCAGGTGGATGACCGGGCGTGCCGTGCGCAGCAGCCAGGTCAGCGATACGATCACCAGCAACACGGCGGCGCCGAGCAGCGAACGCAAACCACGTGGGGCGTTGGCGTCGAGGGTGAACTGCCACCAGAGTTGGTGGCTGTAGGGCACGTCCTGGTAGGCAAACAGCAACAGCCAGATCGAAGCGCCGAGCACACAGACACTGGCCACCAGGTACAGCGGCGAAAACGGCAACTCGGTCAGGCGACTGGCGCGGTAGAACGAGCGCCGGAAGATGGCCAGCAGCACTGCGGTCATGGTCATCAGGCTGGCTTCTTCCCAGTCGAAGCCTTTAAGCAGCGAAAGCAGGGCGCCAACCAGCAGCAACACCATGGTCAGCATCCAGGCGGCCGACAACCGCCGGCGCAGGCCCTGGGCGAGCAACAGGCACAACACACCGATCAGGCTGGCACCGAAGTGCGACGCGTCAATCAGACGATGGGGAATCAGGAAGCCGATGTTTTCCAGGCGTGAGTCGATCTCTGGCGTGGCGCCGGAAAACAGCAGGACCACGCCGGACAAAAAAACCAGGACGGCCAATACTGGCGCTGCCAGCCCCGACGCTACCCGCAGACTTTGCTGGGTCTGGAACAGGCGCTGGGCCTCGTTGACCAGCAGGAATACACAGGCGATCAGCAGCGGCAGCACCACGTAGATCATGCGGTACAGCAGCAAGGCAGCAGCCAGGGGCGCGGCACCAAGTTTGTCGGCAAAGGCCGCCAGCAGGATCGCTTCGAATACCCCCACCCCGCCCGGAACATGGCTGAGCACACCGGCGGCCAGGGCCAGCAGGTACACCAACAGGAACGGGCCGAAGGGCGGAGCTTCCGGCAACAGCAGATACAGCACGGTGGCGGCTGCGGCGACGTCCAGTGCGGTGATGATCAGTTGCAGGAAAGTCAGGCGTCGGCCAGGCAGGCGCAGGGTACGGCGCCCGGCCTTGACCAGCAGGTTGTCGGGGTAGGGCTGTTCCGGCAGGCGGCGGCGATAGATGCCGATGCACAGCAGGGCCGACAACAGCAGCACGGCGCCGGCAATGCCGCCGAGCAGGCTTTGCGATAAATGCAGGTAAGTGGAGGCGGCCGGCAAGTTACTCAACGTGGCCAGCGCGGCCAGCGGTGGCAGGGCACAGCCCAGGGCCAGGCTGGCGAATACGGTCATGTGCGCCACTTCCGAGGCGCCGATGCCATGGCGTGCATATAAACGGTAACGCACCGACCCCCCCGAGAGCATCGACAAGCCAATGGCGTTGCCGATAGCAAAGGCGGTGAAACCACCCAGGGCCAGGGTCTTGGCGGGCAATTGCACGCCGGCATAACGCGCGCCGGAGAACTCATAGCCGAGCAGGATTACAAAACCGGCGACCGCCGCCGCAAAGGCCCCCAATAGGGCCGGCTTGGGCACTTCCAGGATCGAATCGTGCAGGGCGTAGAGGTCCAGCTCCAGCAGCAGGTGCCGGCAGGCGATCAGGGCGATTGCAAACAGCAGAAGCGTCACGGCCAGGCCGATGGGCTGGCGGTATTTGCTCAACAGGTCCAGCCACCGCAAACGGGTGGGAGTGATCGGTTGTTCTGCTGTAACGGTGTCTTGTGGTTCAGACGAGTTGGCGCGCATCAATCACCTCGTGGATTGTGCGCGACAGGATGGAGGTATCCAGCCAAGTTACCAATCCCTATGGACAAAATAATTACAAATATTAACGCGGATCACCGGGCGCGGCGACTGCGGCCATTGGTCGTAGAGGGGTAGCGCTTGAGCATTGAGCATAGCGTGCAATGAGATGGACTCTACAAACCGTCTACGGTTTCATGAAAGATGCCATGTCATTGTTTCAGAAGAACTTTTTCGTCAGATACAAAAAAGGCCACTCTTTCGAGTAGCCTTTTTTGATGTTTGGTTGCGGGAGCCGGATTTGAACCGACGACCTTCGGGTTATGAGCCCGACGAG